>JACXTQ010000105.1 GCA_016919605.1 Methylovulum sp. | reverse complement strand
TCGGTAGTCGGTTCGGTATCGGTGCGTAACCTGACCCGCGAACAGGCGGCAGCGACCATTAACCAAGCGTTATCGCCGTATTATCTGAACATTTACACTACGGTGCGCGTGGAGCATTACAATTCTAACCGTGTTGTCATTATCGGCCGTGTCGAACATCCGGGCGAATTGCAATTCAACACGCCACCCAATTTACTGGACATTCTGGCACAAGCGGGCGGGATGCCTTTGTTGCGGAAAGAACAAGTACTGACACGCTGCGCCATTATCCGCAAAGAAAAAATCCTTTGGATAGACCTGACCCGCTTACTGACCGGTGACACCAGCCTGAACGTGCCGCTGCAACGCAACGACGTGGTTTATATCCCCGATGCCACCGACACCTCGGTGTTCGTGCTGGGTGCGGTCAATGCCCCCGGCGTGTTCCGTCTCACCCCGCAAATGTCATTTATGGATGCGTTAGCAGGGGCTGGCGGCCTAACCAAAGACGGCAATACCCATGCAATCCACCTGATTCGTCCTAGTGCCAACGCTAATATACAAATCGACATCAGCGATTTGCTAAAACCTAACGGCCAATTGAATGTCGCCATCAATGAAGGTGACATTATCTATGTGCCCAGACACAACATCAGTAAAATCGGCTATATCGTACAACAGATCAATCCGTTCAGCACCTTATTCACCATTAGCCAATTGGGCGCAGTAATCCCTTAATCCGGTGGTGTCGTCACTATTTTTAGCCTGATAGACAAGCCGTCAATTTTGTCGTTTGAATAGGATGAGGGTTTGATACCAGGCTAGTGGCGAGCGATTACTACACCTGCTAGTTTAGGTGGCATTACCAGACCACAACGCCCCCCTGTACAGCCTACATGCCATCGGCCATAGGTGACTAATCGACTTTAATATTAAAAAACAATATGTTATCTAGGGAAAATAAGCGTATCGAATAAAATGAGGATGGCTGTTATCATCTGTTTACCGAACCAATGTTACGCAAACACCACGCCTTAATCCGTGCTTTCACAGGCATCCTTGCTAAAAAATTGGCCCATGCTGGAGAAAATGGAAGCCCATTTTTTGACTATGAGGCTGGTCGGCAAATATGGGCTGGCTGGAAACGGGTAGGTTGAGGGGCCATTGGAAGTTCGGCCAGCCCTTGGTGTTGCCGATGGTGGCTGTCAGTGTTTGCGTGCCTGGTTCCTTGCATGACAAAAGGTTCAGTGATGCGGTGCACACTATGGGCGGTTGCCCGACGGTTGCGAAGCGGGTGCCGTTCAGCAGGTTCCACCCCAGACGGTTTGTACGCCTTTCAAAAAAGTGGCCGGCCAGGAATTGACGGAACAACAGAAAGCATCCAATCCCCAGCTAAGCCCTGTCCGTGTCAGGGGGCATTGCATCGACTGGGTAAAAAACGGGGCAATCGCCGCCAAACGCTTCCGCTGTTCCCGTTCTATTTACACTTCCGTGATGGAAACGGTCTGTGGTTCAGTCAATGCTCAAACCCGGCGGTGGCAAATAGCCCGCTTTGTTTATTGTGCATAAACCCTATTGTTGGCAAAAAGATTCAAAAACCCATGTAGAGGACTTTATCAATTGGGCAAGGTAGCTTCACCCACCAATGAGGCCGCCTGCGTCTTTTATAAGCATTTGCGACATAACCTTATTTTTGTTAGAAATGATAATGCGCCCCGATACCGAAATATTCGACTTTTTCTTTATAAAACTGGCCGCTAGGCGAGTAACCGTTATAGTATTCCCCCAGGATCTGGAGTTTACGCCCTAATACTTGCAGGTTTTCAAACTCAAAGCCAGCTCTGGCGGAAAGGTCATTATTCCAGTTGTTTTCCTGAAAATTTTTGATATCCACGGCTATAATAGGTCTTAGGGAGGCGAAGTTTAAATGCCAAGGGCTACGGAATTCGGCGCCATATTGCGCAATCCAAGGCTTCAGGGTAGAAGGCTCCCTGTCAAACATACCGCCACCGCCGCCATAGATGCGCAGGCCAAACGGTAACTCGTAAGATAACTTTAGATCCGCACCCTCGTAACTCAGGTTGACACGCTGAAATTTATCGTTGGTTTTACGCAACAAAAATTCATCGCCCAAATGTGAACTTTGATGAAAAAGCCGGCCAAATGCAGAGAAATTCCCCGAACGTATGCTGGTATACATGGACGCGATAAAATCGGTATTGACCAAGTCCTTCGAAGCTGTGCCCACGTTGAAGTCACTAAAAACCCCGGCTTGCAAGCCAGTTTCCCATTGGGCATTAGATTGCCCGAAGTTGCTGCGGTAAATGGGTATGGTTTCCCCAAAACTGACCGAGGCAATATCTGTCCCATCAAAACTATTGTTTTGGTAATTGCGGTAAGAAGCCGAGAAATGTGCCCAGCGCGGATCAGCCAATAATGGTTTGAATAAATGTCCGGCGGGTAACAGTCCGGTCGATAAAACGATTTTTTCGGTTTTGGATGCTGTAGGATCAACAGGTTGTTGATATAAGTTTTCTGTATCGTCAGCCTGTGCAAACATAGCGGGTAACAGCATAACGCCCGTAATCGCCAGCGATCTTAAGTTAACCATGATTATTTACTCCCTAGGTTGGCATTAACCATCAGCTTAGTTTGCACTG
>JACXTQ010000104.1 GCA_016919605.1 Methylovulum sp. | reverse complement strand
TCGCCACCAGCCTGAATAATTTGGCAGAGCTTTTTCGTGTTCAAGGCAAATACGCCAAAGCCGAACCTTTATATAAAAGATGCCTTGCCATTTTGAAAACAGCTTTAGGTGCAAAACATCCTACTACAAAGACATGTAAAGCAAATTATCAACAGTTTTTGGCAGCAAAAGCCCAAAAACGAGGTTCTGTTTTTAGGCGTAAGAAAGGTTAATCTTTCCATCTTTTTATCCCATCCCCTAAACACAGCCAACTTAAAACCCCGCCAACTTTTAAGCCGCAAAAGTTAGCTTATGCAGTTTCCTTAATTTTATCGAGCAACTTCTCTCGGTGGCGGCTGTCGATAGTGCATGGGTTTTCTAATTAAAGAAGTAGACGATGAAAAAATATACGCGGTTATGGGCGGTGCTGATGATGCTTGGCGGCTGGTATAGCGGCGGCACTTGGGCGGAAGGGCATGGTGGCGGCGGAGGCCACGGCGGTGGAGGTGGTTTTGGCGGCGGTCACGGTGGGGGCGGTGGTAATTTTGGTGGTGGCGGTAATCACGGTGGCGGTGGCTTTGGCCACGGCGATCACGATGGTGGACATGGTTTTTGGGGTGGACATCATGGTGGTCACGGTTTTGGCGGTTATTATGGCGGTCATGGTTATGGCTATCGTGGCGGTTGGAGCGTAGGCGTGTATGGCTCGCCGTATTATTCTTATCCCTATTACAGCTATCCTTATTACAGTTACCCTTATTATTCACCGCCTGTTTATTCGCCACCTATTGTCGTCACTGTACCAGCGGCGAAGCCGCCCGTTTATATCCAACAAGCCCCGCCAAACAGTCAACCCTATCAATCCGGTTATTGGTATTATTGTCATAACCCCGAAGGCTATTACCCTACTGTCCAAGAGTGCCCAGAGGGTTGGCAACAAGTGGAACCTACTGCACCCGCACCCCGTTAAGGAGTTTATAATCTATGTTACATGTCACCAAATTAATCCCTATCACGCTGATACTGGCGACAGCGGCTTGTGTTAGCTTGCCCGAAGGCCCCAGTGTGATGGTGCTGCCAGGGGAAGGGGTTTCTTTTGAGCAGTTCCGTGAAGATGATATTATCTGCCGACATTTTGCCACTGAGCAAGTCGGTGGTGCGACCGCCAACCAATCGGCGCTCAATAGCGGAGTTACCAGTGCTATTGTCGGTACGGCCTTAGGGGCGGCGGCAGGTGCGGCACTTGGCGGCGGCTCTGGAGCCGCGATTGGTGCAGGGGGTGGTTTGGTTGCCGGTAGCGTTGTCGGTGCCGGTGCGGCCAATGATTCTATGTATGGTGCCCAACAGCCTTATGATACGGCTTATATCCAATGTATGTATACCAAAGGCCATCAGGTGCCGGTAGAAGGGCAATTTTCGGATGGTTATAACAGCCGTAAAGTCGCCCCGTCCTCTACCCGTCGTTTGCCACCGCCTCCAGCCGGTTCACCACCGCCACCGCCCGAACAGTAAAATATAGGCCATCGCTCCATCGCTCTTGTGGGCATGCCTTTAGCATCACTGTCTCAAGGTAATGGATTTGTGCCTGTAATTTCAACAAAAGGCGCATGGGTGGCTATCTATCAGGATAGCTCGATGGGGCGATTATCTTAGGAGTTGTCCGGCGATTGCTTAAAGGGGGGGGCTTAACCGTTCCCTAACGCTTATCAGAGAAGCGGTTAAACCAAGTTTGATAGACCTATTGGGTGGTGATGGCCAAACTTTTGGAGTTGTTGCTTAGCATAGTGTCTTGGGCACTGGCGTTGGTGCTGGCATTGATCGTTGTCGCCCCCTTGATGGTAACAGTCGCTGTCACCTTAACACTTTGTCCTGGGCTTAATGTTCCTAAGCGGCATATTGCAATCGCCGCCTTACTGCACTGGCCTTGCTCTGTGGCTAAAGTTTGCAGTTGCCCTTGATTGGAAACGCTGATGATGACAGCGGTATTACCAGCATTGCCGTTACCGTTGTTGGTGACGGTGAGGCTATAAATGCCTTGGCTGTTGACCATCACTTGCCCAGGGCCTGTCAATATCAAGGCCACATCGGCATGGCTTTTAGGGTCTAGCAAACGGTCACGGACAAAAATGTCGCTGGTCTTGTTGGTGTCATTAGGCACTAGCAAGCCAGCATTGGACTGGAATGCCAACCAGCGCCCATCACCACTGAGTGCACCGCCATTACCGCCTCTGGCACGCTGATAGCCTCTGGGGCTGGTGCTTTCACGAGTCGTTATGCCAGTTTTGCGGTCATGCAAGAATAAATCATCCATGCCATTGGTGTCATTGGCAACCAAATTGGCAGCGGATGAATTGAAGCTCACCAACCGCCCGTCCGCACTGATGGACGGAAAACTCCAAGGGACTGTATTGCCCGGAGAATCGCCATTGCCCTCAATACCCGCCGAATCTACGCTAACGCGCGTGGTCGCGCCGCTGAGGCGATCATGGACAAACATATCCCGCTTGTCGTTAGTGTCGTTTCCGACAAGGTTCGATGATGCTGAATTGAACACCACAAACCGCCCGTCGGCACTCAAGTTGCCAATAAAGCTGCCGTCGGCGTTATGGTTAGCGCCATTATTGTTGCCTTGCTCACCGTTAGAATTGACGCTGGCACGGGTTATTTGGCCGGTGAGGCGGTTACGGACAAAAATATCCCATGTATTGTTGGTGTCCCCTGACACCAGATTGCTGGCCGCCGATTCAAAGCTGATAAAATTGCCATCGGCGCTGATCATGGGCCGATAACTGGATCCTAAGCCATCAGCACCTTCGGCATTGACACTGATACACTGGGTTTTGGCCGTTTGCCGGTCATGGAGGAAAATATGTGGCCCGAACGACGAGCAACCACCGCGCGGGAATACCGGAGCGGCATTAAAAACTACAAAGCGCCCGTCGGCGCTGGCAGAAAAGAAATAGACATCATCCTGCTGGCCCTTACCGTTAGTGTCTACTGTTATCCGTGTGGTTTGGCCGCTGGTCATGTCGTGGACATAAACATGGGTAGTTCTTAGATCAAGATTGGAATCAGCCACCAAGGATGTCGCTCCAGATAAAAACGCCACTAGCTTACCGTCTGCGCTAATCCAAGGTTGATAGCTGTCGGCGTTGGCTTCATCGCCTAGTGAACTGATGCTGGCACGGGTAATAGCACCTGTCAGGCGGTCTTTGACAAAAATATCGGCATAATTGTTGGTGTCGTTGCTGACAAGGTTGCTTGCATGGGAAGAAAAGGCCACATAGCGGCCATCGGCGCTGATAGCTGGTTCGGCACTGGTGCTATTGCCTTGCAAGCCATTGGCATCGACACTGACGCGTGTAGTCTGGCCTAGGGCAAAAGCTAAGCTTGGCAATAATGCCAAGACCAGATATACCGGTTTGAATACTGGGTTCATAATGGGCTGTCCTTTAATGGGTAGGAAGTGGCGAACCCAGAGTCTAACACCAAGGATAAGAAGGGTTAAAGTGAATATTAACTTGACAAATGCTTCCAGTCTGTTTTGCCCATAGCGGCTTCGTTTAAAGGCTTTATTGGCAAATCCCCATCAAGATGAGGTTTGTTTGCGCAGGCGGTCGGCCAACACGCGCATGACATTCAAGGCGAAATACGGGTGTTCTTGGACAAGGAAATTAAAATATTTTTCGTTAACCGCCACCACTTCGCAGTTGGTTTTGGCAATGGCGCTGGCATATCTTATTTTGCTGTCGATCAGGGCCATTTCACCAAAAATCTCCCCCGCACCTAACGTTATCAGTTCTTTGCCATCCAGTACGATACCCACTTCACCTGCCTTAACGTAATACATTTCTTCACCCACTTCTCCTGAGGCAAATATGGTTTGGCCTGCCGAAAAATTTTTGACGTTTTTGTCGCTGTTCAGCATATTGAAATTGGCGGGTGACGGCATGGAACTTCCTTAAGTTAAGTGGTTTAAAGTGTGATTAACGCACGGTAGGGGAGGGGGTAGGTTTTGCAAGTAGGGTTGCATGTAATAAATATCAAACGATTAAAACACCTATCCAATCCTTAAAAATAGTATTGCCGTTTGAATCTATTACTTCTGCCTTCATTGTGTGTAAACCTCTATATAAGGTCGCTTCATTTAAAGGGATTTCGATCATTGATGTGGCCGGATTCCATCTGGGATCATTATTTTGAGTTATCTCGCGTATTATAGGCTCAAATTCACGCGCTTCTTTCCCTGCTTCTTTCCCAAAGTTTGTTTTTGTAAATGTGACTTTTAATGGAAAATGGTATCTTAAACCGTGTGTACGAACATTTATGGTAAACGTCAACGAAATATGTTTTTGTAGAAACTTAGACATAGATATATATCTGTCTTTTTTTCCATCATAAACGATATGGCAATCATATCGAATACCATAGTGTTTAATATTGTCGGCGACTTGTTGTTCCTGTTCACTTATTAGAGGGCTTAAATTTAGTAGTTTTCTAAAGTTAAGCATTCTCATCTTATAGTTAATTGGAATGCCATTTTTGTCGGTTATATTTGGTTCAACATAATTTATTTCTTTAGTTAAGCTATATAGCGTCTCGGTTTTTTTTAATGAATATTCTTCAGGCCAATCTATGTAATCAAGTAAAGTCTGTCCTAACATGGCTTGATTTTCTCTAGCATGTCCTTGCAACTTTGAGGCCATATCAACCTGTAAACCCGTAGCGGTAATTTCACTAACTGAATCATAACCATACGATGCCCAAAGTACATTGTCATCATCACCAAAATCTAAGCCTATACGAAAACCAATTTCAGTCGAATCATAGCCTTCCTTATTCATCCACGGAATGATTGCGTTGTTAAATAAAAAATGTAATGTTGTAGCGCAATTTATAGCATCAATAATTGCGTCTTCTTTTGTTACAGAACCCCCCCCAAAGAATCCCATAACAGCATCACCCATTAATCGATGTACATGTCCATCAAAAGCCCTAACAGTGTCTATGCAGGTTGTAATAAATGCATTTTTTAAGCGAACAACATCTGATAAATCATAAAGTAACGCTAGTCTAGTAGAGCTTTTTAAATCAATAAATATTGTACATATATAATGCCTAATTGCTTGGTCGTAAATAGCTTCTAATTGAATAAAATCGGGGTGTGTGCCTATTACTGATTTGTTAATCCCTTTTTTGCCAAATATAGGTCTAATTAGGTGTTGTAGTTGATATTGCTCTTGTATGTTAGAAGATGGTATTGCTATTTGGTTGGAATCTGATTTTAATAATTGGGAATCTGATTCTAGAGCAAAATCCGTAGCAGTAGCAGTAGCTATAGCAAATCGATTATTACGAGCGGTGTTATCATAAATATTCTGAAAAACACTCTGAAAAGTATCTGGAAATTTATTCATTTGAATATTTTTAAAAAATGACAACTAAAATTAATAAAAAAAACAATGGAATTAGTAAAATAGCTGATTGTATGGATTTTTTTAGTTCAGAAAATTTATTAGAGGTAATTAATGCAAGTTCATATATTTGAAATGAAAGATCCTGAATCGCATCTTCTTCAGTTAATTGGTTAACTTTTTTGTGGTAACCAGATGCACATGTTTCTATATTCGCAACATCACCAAAAAAAATAACAGATAATCCAGCGGTATAACTTGTTGTGTTTGGAAAAACTGTTTTCAAGGCATGATAAATAGTCTTAATAAGCATTAAGGCTATTATAATTAATAAAACAGGTATAACTTTTTTTAAATTTTCAATTTCAACTTGACTTATTATTTCATTGGATTTTAGTAGCAGACCACTAAGTATTGCAATACAAAACGATAGTATTAAAGATGCTTTGGTATTGGCAACACCGATATAACTGTCATATCTTTTTAAAATATCCCACAGGAACTTGATTTTTTCTTTGGTTTCCATGCTCTTTATTTATTATTTTTTGGAATAAACTTGTCTCAGTTTGACTTGGCTTTGAGTGTCAAGTGATTCCTCCCTCTTAAAACTTCCCGTAATAGCCTTCTTTTAAAGCATCGAACAAGTTCGCGGCGGTATGGATTTCACCGTCGTATTCAATTTCCTCATTGCCTTTAAATTCCACGACCGAACCATCGTCTAAGGTGAACTGGTAGGTGGTGTTTTCAAGGTCAGATTCTTTGACCAACACACCTTGGAACACTTCTGGGTTAAAGCGGAAGGTGGTGCAACCTTTTAGACCTTGTTCGTAAGCGTATTGGTAAATTGATTTAAAGTCTTCGTAAGGGTAATCGGTCGGCACGTTGGCGGTTTTGGAGATAGACGAGTCTATCCATTTTTGTGCAGCAGCCTGGATGTCCACATGTTGCTTAGGGGTCACATCATCAGCGGCGATGAAATAGGCGGGCAACTTGTGCTTAGGGTTGTCGCTGTAAGGCATCGCATCGGTGTTGACCATGTAGCGGTAGGCTAACAGCTCAAATGAATAAACATCGACCTTTTCCTTGGATTTTTTGCCCGCGCGGATGATGTTGCGCGAATAATGGTGCGCAAAGCTCGGTTCTATGCCATTGCTGGCGTTATTGGCCAGCGACAAAGAGATAGTGCCGGTGGGGGCGATCGAGCTGTGGTGGGTAAATCTCGCGCCTATTTCCGTCAATTGTTGCACCAGTTCCGGCTCGACTTTGGCTATTTTTTGCATATAGCGGCTGTACTTGGTATGCAGGATTTTGCCGGGGACTTGGTCGCCTATCTTATAGCCATCGGCGAGCATTTCCGGGCGTTGGTGCAACATTTCGCCAGTGATGGTGAACAGTTGTTCCATAATCGGAGCCGGACTTTTTTCCTTTGCCAAAGACAAAGCGGCTTTCCAGCCCTCAACCGCCAGCACTTTGGTGGCCTCTTCGGTAAATGCTAACGAAGCGCTGTCACCGTAGCGCATACCCAGCATGGTGACGGTGGAGCCTAAGCCTAGATAGCCCATGCCATGACGGCGTTTGCTGGTGATTTCATCGCGCTGTTTTGCTAAGGGCAAGCCGTTAAGCTCAACGACATTGTCCAGCATCCGGGTGAAGATTTTGATGGTTTTGCGGTAAGTGTCCCAATCAAAATAAGCATCGGCGGTGAACGGCTTTTTGACGAAGCGGGTAAGGTTGATAGAACCTAGCAAACAACTACCGTAAGGTGGTAATGGTTGTTCGCCACACTGACCTGTGGTTATTCCATTAAAAATAACAGTATTTTTATCAGTTTGAGTTGTGTCAAAAACATCTTCTTTACCAATTATTTCAATTGATGTAATTTTAGTTAAGTAGTTTTGTTTTTGCAAGAGTTTTTTGTCAATAACCCAGTTTTGATATTTCTGGTTTTTCTTTTCGCCCATAAAACCGATTTCTTGCATAAACTGTTCTCTGGATTGACCATCAATAATTAGCTCGTAATCAGCTTGGCAAGCGTATCCTTTCAACGAGCCTTTGCCATCTGGCAGTTGTCGTATTTCTGCATTACGGCGTTTATAGATACGGCAAAAAATACCAAAATTGGCTAAAATCATTTGTATATCTTGAAGCAATTGTATTGCTGACGAAGCTAAACGTATAGAGCAAGATTTGGTCTTTCCAGAAATATTGACAGTCCCGTCCGCTTGGAACAGGCCGCTCAAATAGCCTTTGACGCACTCCTCGTTGCCTTGCCAGATCACTTCGGGAACCCTTAACTTGCTGGCTTTGTTAAAGCCATAAAATTCCAACAGACGTGCCAGCAGCACGGAACGGATCATGACCAAGTTACGCTGCGGTATGGCGACCGGGGACACTTGATAAGTGCGCTGACGTTGTTGCTCCAGAGCGGTGGTGGCGATCAGTTGGTTGATGTAAGCGACCAGCATCGGCGCTAGGCTACGGTCATCGTTCCATAAATTAATGACCGCCGCCTGTTGGTCTTTGCCTCGGTTGGTGAAATGGCCGTCACCGGTCATCAAGCCCAATAAGATGCCGAAGTTTTTATCCCCCGCCTTCCCAAACTGGCCTTTGCCGGATTGGATCAGCAGTTGGTCGCCCACTTGCAAGTCTTTCAGTTTGATTTTGCCCCTTGCCGTATAAAAATCATGCCAAGCCGTGGCTTTGATCTCGTAGCCGTCACGGGTGCGGACACGGTAGACATCAGCCGACCGCGCGGTCATAAAGGCCGGTTTGGCAGGGCGCACTTCGGTGCCAAGCTCGTTTTGGCCTAAGGCGCGTTTGTCAACGGTGACTTGCAACGCCGCGCCGCTGTGGTAAAGGTCGCCGATTTTGACCAGGCCATATTGGGTGTGCAGGCGGGTATCGGCAGTGACGCAAGGATTGGTGGCGCGGATTTTTTCGCAAAACCAGTTGTTGTTCATTTCATTGACTTTGTCGATCAGGATAAAGCCCGGTTCGGCGTAGTCGTAGGTGGAACTCATAATCATGTCCCATAAACGGCGGGCAGGCATGGTTTTAGTGACGCGGCAGGCGACTAGGCCGTCATTGTTGATAAGGTAATTGCTCTTGTTAGGAAACTCACGCCAGATGATTTGTTCGCGGTTGCCAAGATCAAGCTTGTCGGCTTGGACTTCTTTTTCCGTGACCGGAAAGGACAGCGCCCACGTTTGGTCATTTTTGACCGCCTGCATAAATTCGGCGGTAATGAGTAAAGACAGGTTAAATTGGCGCAAACGGCCATCTTCGCGTTTGGCGCGGATAAATTCGATGACATCAGGGTGGCCGACATCAAACGTCGCCATTTGCGCCCCACGTCTGCCCCCGGCAGAGGAGACGGTGAAGCACATCTTGTCATAAATATCCATGAATGACAGCGGCCCTGAAGTATAGGCGCCTGCGCCTGACACATAAGCGCCTTTCGGGCGTAGGGTGGAAAACTCATAACCTATACCACAACCCGCCTTGAGGGTTAGGCCAGCCTCATGCACTTTGTGCAATATATCGTCCATAGAGTCGGCAATGATGCCGGACACGGTACAGTTGATGGTGGAGGTGGCGGGCTTATGCTCTAACGCCCCTGCATTGGAGACGATACGCCCCGCCGGAATGGCACCCTGGCGTAAGGCCCAGAGAAATTCTTTATAGTGCTGCTCTTGTTTGGCTTTGCCTTGTTCGACTTCGGATAAGGCTTTGGCAACCCGTTGGTAAGTGCCGTCAATGGTGGTATCCAAGGTCACGCCCTCTTTGGTCTTTAGGCAATATTTGGTGTCCCAAATATCCATAGAAGCATCTTGGAAGGGGATTTCGGTCACGGATTGGGGGATGACATGGAGTTGGGCTGACATTGACGGTGATCCTGGGTGGGTAATGGTATAGGCTAAAAAAACAAGCCATAAATCAGCATCTTAAGGTCAGGCTGAAGAATGGCTTTGGGGCTATATGTAGTTTGTTTTTATTATCTTAGCACAATATATAGTGGTTGAAAGCGAAATTGGCAGAAATAAAAATTTCCTAAAAACTGCTTGCCAGAGGGGTGGTTTTTGAGTAGGGACGGGTGTGAAAAAGCGGTTTCCAGTGGCGACTGGGTAAGCATCTGTAGCAAAAGGGTTTTGCCAATCGGCCAGAAAAATTGGCCAATTGGCGAGAGGGGAAGGGGGTCATTTAGGGGAGTACGCGTTTATGGCTACCGCCACCTCCAAATCTGTTACGCGATAGCTTTTGGCGCAGGCGGTGCGGTCAGTCTTGTTCGTTTTGCGCTTGGAACAGCCAATGCGCCATTTTTTTGGCTTTGGTCTGCAAGTAGCCTAAGTTGTCATCATTGGCTTTTATTTCAATGGGAATCCGGTCAGTGATGGTGATGCCCAATTTTTTCAGACCTTCTATTTTTTCGGGGTTATTGGTGATTAAGGCGATGGATTTGATGCCAAGGCTGGCCAAGATCAGCGCGGCGATGCCGTATTCGCGCTCGTCGGCCTGATAACCCAGATGCAGGTTGGCATCGACGGTGTCCATGCCTTGATCTTGCAAGTTGTAGGCTTGGAGTTTTTTCAACAGGCCGATACCGCGCCCCTCTTGACGTAGATAGATCAATACCCCGCGCCCGGCCTGATCAATCAGCTGCATGGCCATGTCCAACTGTTCGCCGCAGTCGCAACGTCTGGAGCCTAAGACATCGCCGGTAAAGCATTCGGAATGGATGCGTACAGGCACGTTTTCTTGATCCTTGATGTCGCCTTTAACCAAGGCGATATGTTCCTTACGATCCAGCGAGTTGCTGTAGTAATGCAAAATAAATTCGCCGTGCCGAGTGGGGATGGGCGTTTGTACTAAGTCTTCTAATAATGGCTTCACGTCAATGCTTAAGCTAAAAATTCAAAAATAGTTCTTCCACAGCGTTAAACAGGCTGTGGGGTTGGTTTGGCCTATTTTACCTGACCCAAGGCTTGTCGGTGCATAAATCGGGTGATTTATCGCTACCACGCAGTTTGGCTGGCGTTTGCCCGATGTTTGGCAAGCATCCTAACGATTAGGTATTGAATTTACTGTCATGGGCCGATGTTGCGCATTTTTTTTGATTCCGTTCAGCAACCGTTTAGGTAACAGGTATATATTCCAATTCAACAGGAGTGTCTGGCATTTTGAAAGTATGACAAAAACAATATGAAGTTAGTTTTGTCAAACTATATGCCCAGTGATGGTGATTTACAGATAAAATCATATATCTAGTTGATATTAATTAATATAATATTAAAAAACTAATTTATATTATAAATTTAAGGTTATTATGTGCATTGATTGGGGCTAAAAGGAAGTGCCATAATCAATAAAAGTTAGACAAAATATGATTTATTTTATTTTTGTTCATGTTTTGTAAAACTATATGTTGACGAAAATAGAGGTTGTTGTTACAGTATTGTGAAATGATTAGTAAACAGACTGGTTCGTATCAATTAACAGTTACCCGAAAAAACAGACGGATTATTATTGATTGTGGACTGAAGTTGGTAAATCAAAAATGTGTGCGCATTGTTGATGGCTTTATAAGCCTTGCGCTACCGATTATATTTTTCAGACGCTTTGTTGGCGAGGAATGGGTGATATGGCTTATTTAACTGAACATTTGTCAAGACAAAAACGCAGTGCCGTTGTTAATAATGGCACGGTGAATACGGCAATTGACCCTTTTGCTAGCAAAGTTAGCCCGGCGAACGCTAACACAGAGCATGGTAACGTCGAAATTGCCCGCCGTTTAAATGACGAAAAATCGAAGTTGATAGCAGGCGTGTCGCAATTTCCGATCACTGCGTTATTGTTGCTTAACGGCAATGAAAAAATGGCCGATGCTTCGGAAGCTGATGATGAAACTGGTTTGATTTCAGATTTGGCTTCGGCGCTGTCGGAAATAAAAAAATGCTACGGCGAAACCTATCAGGCTATGTCCAATGCGGGTTTAAGTGATGGCCTTTATCTCAGCCACAAAGATGCCTTGGCGGCGGCTTTGCAAGCTTTCCCTTTTACCTTTGAGGATTTGAGCAAAATCATCGAAGTGATTGTATACGCCTATAAATTAAGGGGGCTTTGCCATCAGCCCGCGCATGCAGGCAATAGCTCGCATACGCACTTGATGGTCAAGCGTTTGGAAGGCGACAAACGTCGGTATCGTGCTAATGGCACCCAAATGGCAGAAGTGTTCAGGGCATTGGATATTGCCAGCTATGACGAACAATTTTTGTTTTTGTCTAGCACCCAAATGCACCACTACTTTTCCGATATAGTGGTCGCCGAACATGAATGGTTGGCCGCCAGGCGGCAACTGGCGGAAGCCAACAACAAATTGGTGTTGTTTATCGCCAACCAATATAAGGCCGGTTTTTTGGATTTTGAAGATTTGGTGCAAGAAGGCCAAAGTGGTTTGCTAAAAGCGGTGGATCGTTTTGATTATCGGTTAGGTTTCCAATTTTCAACCTATGCCGGTTATTGGATAAGACAGGCCATTTCCCGCTCATTATCACGTTGTGAACGTCTGGTACGCGTGCCTTGTGGCCAAGTCGCCACCATCAACAAAGTGTTCCGTGCCAAGAATGAATGGGTGGCACGCACGGGGCTGGAGCCTTCGGTCAATGAACTAGCCGAATATACCAAGCTCTCGCGTGATGAAATCGACACCATCTTGTCAATTTCGCAAACTGTGATGTCGTTGGAAAGTGGCGAAGATGAGGAAGAAGCCTTTTCTCCGATTGATTTTCTCGAGCAAAACATTTTTACCCATGCTTTCGCCAGTATTGCCGAGGCTGATTTGGAGCGATTATTGGCAATGGCTATCAAGTCCCTAAACCCGCGTGAAGCTAAGGTGATCTGTAGCCATTTTGGCATGAATGCCGATCAGGAAATGACTCTGCAAGAAATAGGTTGTGAGCTTAACTTGACCAGGGAGCGGGTCAGGCAGATTCAAGTGATGGCATTGAATAAAATGAAATTGAATTTTGGGCAACAATTGATGTGTTTTTTGTAAAAATATAGTTACCTGTTATTGCACAATCATTGCCAGGCGTTAAAAAATTAAGATATAAGCCTTTTAAAACAAACAATTAAGGGTCTTTTGCCAAGAGGGCTAAGTCCGTATAAACGCCACTGTTAATAAAAGACTTTTTGAGGTAAAGGTGGTTTAATTGTCTCAACGCTAAAGAGCCATTGTTTAGCGAAGGACAATTAAGATCAATCTATTAGGGCGGCGTGGAGGCGTCGGGTTTTGGATGGCGATAAATATCGTAATAAACAAACGTCTAACAGATGACCTTGCAAGGGGTCAGGAGAATTAAAATGAAAAAAATTATATTGAATATGTTGCTTTGGGGGGTTGTGATTACAGGTGCATTCCTGATCTACAACCGCGTCAACACCGCGCCACCCGTACAAGACTCGATCGCCTACTCCGATTTTATCATCAAAGTTAAGCATGGCCTGATTGACCATGTCGAAATTAGCGGCCAGTTGATTAAAATCCGCGCCACCGATGGGCAAAATTATGAAACCTTCAATCCTGGCGACCAAAACCTGATTGATGACCTGATGACCAACAACGTGCAAATCCGCACTATTCCGCCTGCCCAACAATCGTTGTTCATGCAGATATTTATTTCCTGGTTCCCCATGCTGTTATTGATTGGCGTGTGGGTCATCTACATGCGTAGGATGCAGGGTGCGGGCGCAGGTGGCAACACCTTTGGCAAAAGCAAAGCCAAAATGCTTGAAGAAGACAAAATGACCGTGACCTTTGATGATGTCGCCGGTTGCGAAGAAGCCAAAGAAGAAGTCACCGAATTGGTCGATTTTCTGTCCGACCCACAAAAATTCCAAAAATTGGGCGGCAAAATACCACGCGGCATCCTGATGGTAGGCCCTCCTGGAACCGGTAAGACTTTGCTGGCCAGAGCCATTGCCGGAGAAGCAGGGGTTAAGTTCTTCACCATCTCAGGTTCTGATTTTGTCGAAATGTTTGTCGGTGTCGGTGCTTCCAGAGTCAGGGATATGTTTGCCCAAGCCAAAGAACACGCACCTTGCATTATCTTTATTGACGAAATTGATGCGGTCGGTCGTCAACGTGGCGGTGCCGGTATGGGTGGCGGCAATGATGAGCGTGAGCAAACCCTCAACCAATTATTGGTGGAAATGGATGGCTTTAACGGTAATGAAGGGGTGATTGTCATCGCCGCTACCAACCGTGCCGACATTCTCGACAAAGCCTTGTTGCGCCCTGGCCGTTTTGACCGCCAAGTTAACGTCGGATTGCCTGATGTGCGTGGCCGTGAACAAATCCTTAACGTCCATATCAAAAAAGTGCCAGTGGCCGCTGATGTCCAATTGAAATACATCGCTCGTGGCACCCCAGGGTTCTCAGGTGCAGAACTGGCCAATGTCGTCAACGAAGCCGCCTTGTTTGCGGCCCGTAGCAACAAAAAAGAAGTCACCATGCAGGATCTTGAAAAAGCCAAGGACAAAATCCTGATGGGTGCAGAACGGCGCACAATGGTCATGAACGAAGATGACAAGTTATTGACCGCGTATCATGAAGCGGGCCATTGCATTGTCGGCCAATTGTCACCCGACCATGACCCTGTCTACAAAGTCAGCATTATGCCGCGTGGCCGTGCGCTGGGTATCACCATGTTCTTGCCTGAGCAAGACCAATACAGCGCCAGCAAACGTAAGTTGGAAAGCCAAATCGCCAGCTTGTTTGGTGGTCGGATTGCCGAGTTAATGATTTACGGCGGCGACCGTGTCACTACCGGTGCATCCAATGACATTGAACGTGCCACCGAACTGGCCCGCAACATGGTCAAACGTTGGGGCTTTTCCGAAAAGTTGGGGCCTTTGGTCTACGGTGAAGAAAATGGCCAGCCATTTATGGGTTATCCAGGTTCACAAGGTAGCAGCGTGTCCAACAATGTCGCCCAACAGATAGACGAAGAAATCCGTGCCGTGATCGACCGTAACTACAACCGCGCCGAAACTTTATTGCAAGAAAACATCAGCATCTTGCACAAAATGGCCGACGCGTTGATGAAATGGGAAACCATTGATAAAGATCAAATTGATGCCATGATGGCGGGCAGAGACCCTGAACCGCCTACAGATGACAACGACACATTTAACAGACCTAATTTTAGCAAGCAGGAAAAAGTTGAGACCAAACCCAGCG
>JACXTQ010000103.1 GCA_016919605.1 Methylovulum sp. | reverse complement strand
TCAAACTACTTCATGATCCAATAAATTTTGAAAAAACATTAAAAGAACTAGAAAAAGAACCAAATGCAGAATTGGTAGAGCTAACTGATACCAGAAAACTCGGCATAGCCACGCTAGGCGCACTTAAAGAACACCCCAGAATCGCCGCCTTCCGGCAATTTATAGAAAGCTGGTATCTTAGCTATTTCACCCCCGATGCCGCCCGCAGTTTACCAATGTCTGGCGGACACTCGCACCTCAACAGCAAAGGCGACAACCTCGCCAATGTTGTCCAGTTCATGGAGCGTGAGCATAGGAACAAATTCCAGAGCATCTTAAACCGTATCGCCGAAAAAATCCCTGGCATAGACAAAATCGACACCGAAAAAACCTCAGACGGGCGTTTGCTGTTACGCTTTAATGACAAAGGCTTTATCGACCCATTCTATGCCCCGCAAATGTCCGATGGCACCTTAAAAGTCTTCGCCTATTTGTTATTGTTAGAAGACCCTGACCCCGCGCCATTTATCTGTATTGAAGAACCCGAAAACGGTTTGTACCATAAATTATTGGAAACCCTAGCCGCTGAGTTTCGTAGCCATGCCACCGGACGCAAAGGCGGTTCGCAATTATTCATCACCACCCACCAACCGTATTTTGTCGATGCGCTGGAGCCGGAAGAAGTGTGGATTTTAGAAAAAGGCGCAGATGGTTTTGCCACCATTCGCCGCGCCAGTGATGATGCCTTGGTTAAAAACATGGTCGCCGAAGGATTGCCTTTAGGGGGGCTGTGGTATAGCGATTATCTGGACGCAAGCTAAACCATGCACTTTGAAATATTGGTTGAAGATCAATCAGGGAAAGAAGCCTTAGTTAGTTTGATGCCGAAAATTATCGGTGTCGATGACGGACATAGCTTTAATGTTATAGCCTATAAAGGCATAGGGAGAGTGCCTAAAAATATGAAATCGAGTGCGGATGCCAGCAAACGCATTCTCTTGGATAACCTGCCAAAATTATTAGCTGGGTATGGCCGAAGCTATCAGGATTATCCCGCAGCGGTGATTGTGGTTTGTGATTTGGACGATAAATGCTTAAAAAGCTTCCGTGAACAATTAATGGCACTGTTACATACTTGTAACCCACGCCCAGAAACCCGTTTTTGTCTTGCCATCGAAGAAGGCGAAGCTTGGTTTTTAGGCGACCATACCGCGTTGAAAAAAGCCTACCCAAAAGCCAAAGAGGCCGTATTAAAAAGTTATGCAAATGATGCCATTTGCGGCACTTGGGAAAAACTTGCCGATGCCGTTTACCAAGGTGGCTCCGATGCTTTGAAAAAACAAGGCTGGCAAACAATAGGGGCAGAAAAATCCCGATGGGCGAAGACTATTAGCCCGCACATGAATATCAACAACAACGCCTCACCCAGCTTTAATTATTTGGTGCGCAAGCTTCAGGAATTGGCTCAAGCATAACCGCTAACTTAACGAGACCCCATGCCCAAAACACTCTCCATCCAACTTGCCACCGGCACCCTCCATCTTGACTTAAGCCCCGGGCGCATTCCGCTACAACGTTTGTTAGGCTTTGCGGCGCGGGTCAGCAGCAAGCGCAAGTTCTTATTGGTCAGCAAAGTGCTGGGCAAGCATTATCCGGTGTTGCCCCGACTGATGTACTGGTCGTATCGGGCGTTGGCGCGGGCGGTGCTGGGCAGTGGTGTCGGTGATGGCTCGTTGTGGATAGGCATGGCGGAAACGGCGACCGGATTGGGCTACGGCGTGTTTGCCGCCGCCTGCCAGGAAGGGCTGCAAAACACCTTGTTTATGCAGACCACGCGCTATGTGCTGGAAGATTGCGAGCGGTTGGCGTTTGAAGAAGCCCATAGTCATGCTACTGACTTTTTTTTGTATTATCCTACGCAAACGGCACACAAGCAGTTGTTTGTGCAAGCACGGACATTGGTGCTAATTGATGATGAAATCAGCACCGGCAAGACTTTTTTGCGCTTGATTAAAGCCTATCAAACCGTAAACCCCTTTTTGGAAAAAGTGTTTATTGTCAGCTTGGTCAATTTTGCCCATCCTGATGACCGTAGCACCTTGGAAACGGAAGCCGGAGTCGCAGTGGAATGGGTGTGTTTTCGGGAAGGTTTGCTGAATTTTGAGGACGGCCAAAATGCCGCCCTAGATCACATCAGCGTCAATGTCTCAGGTGATGGCGCCTGTAAAAAACATTTGCTGGCCTGGCCCGGACGTTTAGGCATAAGCGCACCGTTACGCTGGCAAACAGGAACACTGGAACGGCTGTTGCCGTTGCTGGGCGAGGACACTGACGACCCGCGCCCGTTGCTGGTTTTAGGCACGGGGGAATGCAACGCGCCAGCCATCATGCTGGGTAGGGATTTGGAACTGGGCGGATTTAAGGTAAAAATCCAAAGCACTACCCGCTCGCCCATCCATCAGGGCAATGACATTGCCGCCGTTTGCCAATTTACCGACAATTACGAGGATGCCATCCCCAATTTTCTTTATAATTTGGATTTGTCATGTTACCGTCAGGTGATTATCTGCCATGAAACGCCGTTGTGCGCGTCTTTGCTAGGCCGCTTACAGGCTTGGCAAGCGATCAGCGCCCGTTTTGAACTCATCCCCGATACCGCCAACGATGCAACGCTACATTTTTTTAGACCTTGACGACACCTTGTTCCAAACCTTACGCAAATGCGCCAACGGCGCTGATGATCCCGCCTTACAAATGCGGGCGACCTTGCCCGATGGCCGCCCCAATTCTTACGCCACCGCCAAGCAACAATGGCTATGGGATTGGTTAAACCAAGGCTTTCGGGTGGTGCCGGTAACGGCGCGGGAAATGGCCTCATTCCAACGGGTGGCTTTGCCATTTCAAGAAGAAGTGGTGATTAACCACGGGGCGGTGATTTTAGACTCACAAGGCCATGTAGATACGGCCTGGATGGCGATGATGCAACAAGCCTTAGCCGTTTATCAGACCCCATTCCTAGCGCTATGGGCCGACATTGAAGCTTATTGCGCCAATGATAGCGGCTATAATGCCCGCTTGGTGGAAGACTTTGCCGTCACTTGGTACGGTTATATCAAGCACAGCGCAGGCACCGAAGCCGCCCTGCACCCTCTGCTGGACAGGCTCAAGCCCCATCCGTCCCTACTTGACGGCAGCTTGTATTGGCATATCAACGGCAACAATCTGGCCGTGTTGCCAACCTGCATCCGCAAAGAAAACGCGGTGGCCTATTTGTTGGCGAAATATCAAAGCCAGTACGGCGAAGTCTTGAGCTTTGGTGCCGGTGACAGCAAAACCGATGCGCCGTTTATGGTCTTATGCGACTATGCGCTCATCCCTAAGCATACCCAATTGGCGAGGGTGTTGGCGGAGGTGATATAACCTAGCCCCTAACAAACTGATTGACTGCCATAATCCCTTCAGCCATTCCACTATGACCCCATGACCCCATTCACAGGAAGTTACACAGCCGATGATGTGCAGTTTCTGCTTAAACCAATATCGGTTGCAGACACCCCCGTTGCCGCTAAAGAAGCCTTAATCCAATCCGGCCAGAAACATTATTCACAACTACTCTCGCATGAGTCATTGCCGCCCGAATCCTATCTGGAACTGTTTTATCAGGCGATGGCGGCGAACAAACAACGCGTGGCAGCGGATGTGCTTTGTTTGGCGACAGGGATTGTGGCGACCCGCCCACATGGGATCACCTTAGTGTCATTGGCACGGGCGGGAACGCCAATCGGCGTGCTACTGAAGCATCTGCTAAAACGCTATCACGGCATTGAAGCGGCGCATTATTCGATTTCAATCATCCGGGATATTGGCATCGACCAAAATGCCTTACGTTACATCTTACAACGCCACCCAGCCCAAACACTGGTTTTTGTCGATGGTTGGACGGGCAAGGGCGTGATTGCCCGGCAATTGGCGGCAAGCTTAGAGGCGTTTGCGCAATCGGATGGTGTCAACATGCCGGCTGAGCTTTATGTGTTGGCGGATTTGTCCGGCAGTGCGGCAGTGGCGGCTTCGGCGGACGATTATTTAATCCCTTCGTGCATTTTAAACGCGACCGTTTCTGGCTTAGTCAGCCGTTCGGTCTATGACCCACAGACCGCCCAAGCCGATGATTTTCATGGCTGTGTATATTATCAACAATTTGCACAACAAGACTTATCAGGTTATTTTATTGACACTATTCTGGCAAGCGCGGCGGAGCAATGGCCGCTCGTAAGACCGCTTTACCTGGCACCTAGGCATACTGGGCAAGCAATTTCACAAGCGCTGATAGAGCATTTGGCACAGCATTATCACGTCAGCCAAGCCAATTACATTAAACCGGGTATTGGCGAAGCCACCCGCGTGTTACTGCGCCGCGAAGCCAGAGTGCTATTGTTACAAGATGACAGTGCCGAAGCGACCCTACATTTACGCTGGCTGGCTAAAACCCGTGCCATTCCGGTCATCGTCCATAACGACTTACCTTATCGCGCCGTAGCCTTAATCAAAGAGATAACATCATGACTACTTTACATCCCGTGCTTACCAAACCGCTTTCGCCATGGATGTTAGGTGCGCCGCTGTATATGCCTGCGCATCGACGGGATTTGGTGGACATTGCCAATGGCGAAAAACTTGAATTTTTGCGCTCGATGATTTTTTGCACCGAAGATGCGGTATCCAACCAAGACATTGCCAGAAGTTTGCAACATTTAGGCGCATGTTTGCCTGATTTTGCCGAAGATTCAGGCCGTTACCGCTTCATCCGCACCCGCAACCCCGACGTGTTGGCGCAGCTGTTGGAACTGCCTGGCATAGAAAAAATTGATGGCTTTGTCTTGCCAAAATTTAGCGAAGACGTTTTTGACGCGTATTTTAACCTACTGCAAGGCACAACGTTTAACGTAATGCCGACCTTAGAAACCCGTGCGGTATTTGATGGCCAAGCGATGATACGTTTACGCGAGCGCTTGGTGCAAAGCGATATTTTTCCGCGCATTTTGATGTTACGTATCGGTGGCAATGATTTAATGAACGTGCTGGGCCTGCGAAGGCCGCGAGGCTTTACCCTGTATGATACACCCATGGGCTATGTGATCGCGCAACTGGTGGCTTTATTCAAACCCTATAATTTTGAGCTATCGGCTCCCGTGTTCGACTATCTTAATGATACGGCAACCTTGCAAAAAGAAATTCTGCTGGATTTGGC
>JACXTQ010000102.1 GCA_016919605.1 Methylovulum sp. | reverse complement strand
TGGTTTATGCAAATTATTCAGGAAGCGCTCACTTTCGATGACGTTTTATTAGTGCCTGCACACTCAACTGTGCTTCCACGTGATGTCGAATTGAAGACACAATTGACGCGGGGTATTTCACTTAATATTCCTTTAGTGGCAGCGGCAATGGATACGGTTACTGAAGCGCGATTAGCGATTGCGATTGCTCAGGAAGGGGGCATAGGGATTATCCACAAAAACATGACCATTGAGCAGCAGGCACGGGAAGTGCGTCACGTCAAAAAATATGAAAGCGGAGTCATTAAGGATCCAATTACGGTTTCTCCGGATGTCAGTATTCGTGATGTGATTAGGTTGACCAGGGCAAAAAATATTTCTGGTGTTCCTGTGGTTGAAGGCAATCAGTTGGTAGGTATCGTTACTAGCCGCGATTTACGCTTTGAAACTCGATATGATGAAGCGGTATCCAAGGTAATGACGCCAAAAGATCGCTTGGTAACGGTCAGTGAAAATGCTGATCGAAAAGAAGCCATCGCTTTACTACACCAACATCGTATCGAAAAAGTGCTGGTGGTAAATGATGATTTTCACTTATGCGGCATGATAACTGTCAAAGACATCCAAAAGGCCAAAGATTATCCACTGGCTTGCAAGGACGAGCAGGAGCGCCTGCGCGTTGGCGCGGCGGTTGGCACCGGTGCGGGTACTGAAGAGCGGGTTGCCGCATTGGTGACGGCGGGCGTAGATGTGATTATTGTCGATACAGCTCATGGGCATTCCCAAGGTGTGTTGGATAAGGTACTTTGGATCAAGCAAAATTATCCGAGCGTACAGGTAATCGGTGGCAATATTGCTACTGCGGAAGCGGCATTGGCTTTGGTTGCAGTAGGAGCAGATGGCGTTAAGGTCGGCATTGGGCCTGGTTCTATTTGTACGACAAGGATTGTTGCCGGCGTTGGTGTTCCGCAAATAACAGCAGTCAGCAATGTGGCTGATGCGCTTAAAGGCACTGGTGTGCCGTTGATTGCTGATGGTGGTATCCGCTATTCCGGCGATGTTGCAAAAGCCTTGGCAGCCGGTGCCTGCGCGGTGATGTTAGGCGGCTTGTTTGCCGGTACAGAGGAAGCGCCCGGTGAGGTGGAGTTATTCCAGGGGCGTTCCTATAAATCTTATAGAGGTATGGGTTCGTTGGGGGCGATGGGGCAGCAACAAGGCTCCAGTGATCGCTATTTTCAGGATGAAACTGATTCTGTTGAAAAACTGGTGCCGGAAGGAATCGAAGGCAGGGTGCCTTATAAAGGAAGCTTGCTTGCGGTTATCCATCAGTTGCTGGGAGGTATCCGTGCCAGTATGGGGTATACAGGCAGCCGGACTATAGACATTTTGCATGACAGGGCCCAGTTTGTTCGGGTGACCAGTGCAGGTATAAGGGAAAGCCATGTGCATGATGTCACCATTACCAAGGAAGCGCCTAATTACCGGATGGAATGACAGTTAGCAAGATGGTTTGTGCCGACACCAACGTGTTATACCGTTAACCTATATTTATTGGGTTTTTTTCCCAATCCAAACTACGCCAAGTGAATTTTATCGTGAAACCAGCAGCGACCAATATCCACAGTCATAAAATCCTCATTCTGGATTTCGGTTCCCAATATACTCAGCTAATTGCCCGTCGTATTCGTGAAATTGGTGTTTATTGCGAGATATTTTCGTGTGAATGCACTGCAGATGAAGTTAAGCATTTTGTGCCAAACGGCATTATCCTGTCCGGCGGTCCTGAAACTGTCACCAGTGACGATACGCCCCGTGCGCCACAAATAGTGTTTGAGTTGGGCGTACCAGTGCTTGGCATTTGTTATGGTATGCAGACCATGGCGGAACAGTTGGGCGGTAAAGTGGAAAGCTCCTGTCACCGTGAATTTGGTTACGCGCAAATTCGCGCCCGCGGACATTCAAAATTATTAACCGGGATCGAAGATCATTTGTCGCCTGAAGGCTTTGGTTTGCTGGATGTGTGGATGAGCCACGGCGACCGTGTCACTGAATTGCCCGACGGTTTTATCATGATAGCTAGTTCCGACGGTGCGCCGATAGCGGGTATTGCTGATGAGGACAAGCGTTTTTATGCTTTGCAATTTCACCCTGAAGTGACCCATACCAGGCAAGGCGGACGCATTTTGTCGCGTTTTGTTTTGGAAATTTGTGGCTGTGATGCATTATGGACAGCTGGCAACATTATTGACGACAGTATCAGCGGGATTCGCGAAAAAGTAGGTAAGGAGCAGGTTATTCTGGGGTTGTCAGGTGGGGTTGATTCGTCTGTAGTGGCGGCCTTATTGCACCAAGCGATAGGCGAGCAACTAACCTGCGTATTTGTCGATACGGGTCTGTTACGTCTGCATGAAGGCGATCAGGTCATGGCGACGTTTGCAGAGCACATGGGCGTTAAAGTTATCCGCGTCGATGCTGAGCAGCGTTATCTCTACGCCCTCAAAGGCGTTGCCGACCCGGAAGCCAAACGCAAAATTATCGGTAATCTATTTGTCGAAATTTTCGACGAAGAAGCCGGTAAACTAGCGGATGCCCAATGGCTTGCACAAGGTACGATATATCCGGATGTTATCGAATCGGCGGGCGCTAAAAGCGGTAAGGCGCATTTAATCAAATCGCATCACAATGTGGGTGGTTTGCCGGAAAAAATGAAATTGAAGTTATTGGAGCCATTACGCGAATTGTTCAAAGACGAAGTAAGAAAGCTGGGGCTGGAACTCGGCCTCCCTGCAGATATGATCTTCCGCCATCCATTTCCAGGACCTGGCTTAGGGGTACGTATTTTAGGTGAAGTCAAAAAAACTTATGCTGATTTATTGCGCCAAGCTGATGCTATCTTTATTGAAGAATTGTATCGGAATGATTTGTATGACAAGGTCAGTCAGGCTTTTGCTGTGTTTTTACCGGTTAAATCGGTTGGTGTCATGGGTGATGGTCGACGTTATGATTATGTGATCGCTATCCGCGCTGTGGAGACGATTGATTTTATGACCGCCCGTTGGGCGCATTTGCCTTACGAGTTTTTGGACTTGATTTCGCGCAGGATTATTAACGAAGTGGCGGGCATTTCCCGTGTAACTTATGATATTTCCGGTAAGCCGCCTGCGACAATTGAGTGGGAATAAGCTTTAATCGTTACTCCTTGTAATCTGAAGTCCGGCAATATCCACTGAAATGACAGTTCAGACATTAGCCTTTGTGGATTAAATCGTTTCTGAAAGCTTGTTGTCGAGTTCATCAATCACACTTTGCCAATCGTCAATAGTAGGCTGCCGAAACAAAGTTGCGGTTGGATACCAAGGCGAATCTTTCCTATCCAGTAACCAGCGGAAATCGGGCATGAACGGCAGCAATAGCCAAAGTTTCTTGCCTAACGCACCCGCCAGATGTGCCACCGAGGTATCGACAGAAATTACTAAATCCATCGCATCAATCAAAGCGCCAGTGTCAGAAAAATCCGCTAACAAATGGTGGTTGGTGATTATTGCACCGCTGCGGGCTATAAATGCGGTATCCTCCCGCCTGATTTCTTTTTGTAGCGAATGGAACTCGAATGGCAGTTTGAACAGTGGCTCAAACAACTTTAGAGGAATGCTTCGTATAGGATCTTTTATGTGGCTGGTCGAACCCGACCAGACCAGGCCGATCCTTGGTTTGGTTTTTTCGCCCAAGCGTTCACGCCAAGCCAATTGCTTATCTGGGTCAGTGTATAGGTATGGGATTTGTACGGGGATAGTGTCCATAGTGGTTTTAAAAGCCAGGGGCAAACTCATCAACGGGCAATAGTAATCAAAATTCGGCAAAGGCTTGCCAGTCTCAACCCGTGTAAAGTTACCTGCGAGCGTTGCCATGATGGCAAGCAAGGGTGGACGTACTTCCAGTACAATCTGCGTACCTAGTTGTTCCAGCAGCGGTACATAACGGCAGAATTGGATGAAATCGCCCAAGCCTTGTTCGGGATAGACCAGCAGGGTTTTACCGACAAGTG
>JACXTQ010000101.1 GCA_016919605.1 Methylovulum sp. | reverse complement strand
TGTAAATAGGAAGGCAGGTGGCGCTGCATTAAGGTTTGACGTGATAAAACTGCTCGATCTCTTCGCGCCACTGATCCCATTTATTAGTGCTGTCGGGCCAATGTTTCTTATCAAAGCCAGGGGCTTTCTTTAAGGTATCTTTATCGATATCCAAAACGTAATTGCCTTTAGCACGAGTCCAGTGTAAAGCTTGCCAAGGTATAGCAAACAATTTGTTACCCAAACCAAACAAGCCGCCAAAGGTAACAACAGCATAGACCACTTGGCCGCTTTCGGGGTCAATCACCAATTCATTGATGCTGCCCAAATTTTCATCTTTAGGGCTGGTCACTTTAGCATTGATGATTTTGCTGGCTCGGCTAATTTGCTGCATGGATTCATTGGCAACATGGACGCGCTCATCGGCGGCCTTTTGCGTCTCTTGCTGAAGCTCTTGTTTGGCTTTTTCTGCATCCTGTTGTTTTTCTATCAATTCTTTTTTCTTATCCTGAACATCCGTTGCGTAGGCCGAGTTTGCCAGCACTACGCTTAAAACAGAGGCGGCAACCAAAGGGATTAATTTTTTCATAGGTTTTCCAAATTATAAAAAGGGTGGGGTAGGTTAGTGCCAGATTGGCTGGATACGCGTGCCGTATCACAAGCCTGCATCGAGCTTAGCGAAAATCATAGGGTGGTGTCGGTACGTTAGCGTACTAAAGGCTATTTTTTGCACACCATAAAGATGACTTAAGAAAATTGTTAAATTTTGGCTGAACTAAGAAAAAACGTGATCTGTGTGTTGCCGTACTGAACAAGGTTAATTTTAGCTGTAATGTCTCCCCAAGCGTTGGGAGACATTATCCATCTAGCGCTTAATTTATGGCTATGTAGCCATGACACTATTAATTATCGGGAGATACTGATGAATAAAGAACAAGTGCAAGGCCGAGTCGAAGAAACCAAAGGTAAAGTCAAGGAAGCTGCCGGTGTGATACTGGACGATAAGTCGATGGAACAGGAAGGTAATCTGCAAAAAAATGTCGGTAAAGTGAAGTCTGGTTTCGGTGACCTTAAACAAGACCTTAAAGACAGCCTCTGATCTGCCACTCCCGGACACAACCGAGCGGTTGCCTACTGGTAACCGTTATCCAAACTTTTTTACACAGGAACTAATAATGAAAAATAACACCATGAAAATTTCCGTCTTATGGATAGGCATTATCTTAACGGGTGCTTCGTTTGCCACTTATGCCGCCGACAGCCATATGGCGGAAGCGCTTAAGCACGCAGAAGCGGCGGCCAAAGCCACCGAGGGCAAAACTGTCGCCGAACATGCGGAAACCGCAAAAACCCATGCCAGCACCGCCAGCGAGCATTTGACTGCGGGTATCAAGAGCCTGAATGACGCGGCTGACCACGGCAAAATGGGTCATACTGACTTAGCGAAGAAATCCGCCGAAGAAGCTGTTACCCATTTGAAAGCGGCGCAATAATAAGCCCTGCCAGATGCGGCGGGTGATGTATGGCCCGTCGCCTTTCCCTCTTAAATAACCGCCGAAGCCCTTTGATGCGGTTTTAAAAATATCCGCACCCAAACGCTTTCCCTATGTACGTTGCCGCACCGACTACGTCCACGTTTGTTGGTATTCTCTAGCCCAGCCATAGGAAATGTTTGTACGGTTCGGATTATAATAAACACACTTGGAGATTATTATGGACAAAGACCCAATAAACAGCCAAACCGAAACTGCCAAAGGCAAAAGTAAGCAGGCCACAGGCAAGATGCCGGACGGCAATCCCTTGGAAGCAAATGGCAATGTCCAAAAAAATACCGGTAGGCTCCCGGCCGATGTTGGCAACCGTAAAGAAACCGTAAAGAAAGGTTGCTGTTAAAATCGCCAGTTGCTAGGACAGGCGAGGGAGCTGAGTTAATGACAGCATTTCCTAGAAAAATTAGTGTTATTTGGGGATAGATAGGAAGTTGGCCGACTTGTGGGCAAACAGTGTTTTCGCCTTGGGCAATACTTCATTTATTTATCGGTGATTTTTATCGCCGCCAGAGGGCGGCCTGTTACGGAGAAGTACATATGCTTGAAAGCATAGCGCTCATATTAATCATTCTTTGGGCATTGGGTTTAGTCTCCGCCTACACATTGGGCGGTTTTATCCATATTCTTTTAGTCATTGCCATCATCGTCATTTTGGTGCGGGTTATTCAAGGACGGGGGCTTTAGCAAGGGCTGGGGGTGTTTCCCCGACAGTGGACAAAGGATTGCCCACTGTTGGATGCCTACGGTCACTTATTCTAATGGTGGCATTTATATTTTTAGGAGCAGGAACATGGGTACAATCAAAATAATGGCAATCATATTGATCGCAGTCGGCCTACTAGGCTTGGTGTATGGACAATTTAGCTATACCAAGGAAACTCAAGAAGCCAAGATTGGGGCGTTAGAGTTGACGGTTAAAGACACCCAAACAATCAATATTCCGATTTGGGCGGGAATAGCGGCGATGGCCGCAGGATGTGGACTGTTGGTATTTGCCGGTAAGAATAGTTGACAGCCTGTCCATGACGCAGATTCGATAAAGTACTTCCTAGATTTAGGGATACGCGAAAAAACAGGGGTCACAGGCCACTGATATTAAAAGCCAGTCAGATTGCTTTTTACTGATGGCTTCCGGCACGCCATGTCGGCAGATCGGAATTTATTTACATTTTTTGGAGCATCATCATGACAAGAAAAGTTTTAGCTTGGGTATTAATAATGCGTTTTATGGCTACGTTAACCGCGTGCAATACCATTGAAGGCATGGGTAAAGACGTGGAAAGTGGCGGCAACCATGTTGAGGGTGCTGCCAAGGATGTGAAAAGAGGTATGTGATAGGCACTACCGATTGTCATGCCTACGGTAACATCTTGTTACCGTAGGCTAGCTTCCGCTAAATTAACCTGAGTTCGGTATAAAACTTATTGGAATAAAGGCAATAAATCTTGGCGGTGCAAATTCAAAGAAAGCTTTTTGGTAATCCTGCAATAAGAATGCTCAAAGTGTAAGCTATCTGCTTTTTCCCTGATGTCTTTAGACATCTTTCCTAAATGTTACCATTTCTCAGATTAACTAGCGCGGCCTTCAGGCCTTATGTCAGGCTTATGCCTTCGCACCTTTTGCCTGACCCGACGCGTAAGGTGTCTTGTTAATTCACTAACTATTAGCTATCCAGTACAGCTAGGCCGAAGCCAGTTTTGCCATAACCATTGCCATTATATAGCATGTAGGTTTGATCTTTGTGGGTAAAGACGAAGGGGTATTCAATCATTTCAGAATCCCAACCGCTCGCGGATACATCTATGCCGGCCGCTTCTAAGGCGAGCTGCCAATGCTGTCCATCGATACTGGTGGCATAACCGATCCGGTAAGATTCACCTTGGCCGCTACGGTAAGAAAACCACATCCGATAATCGGTAGTAGCGTATTGCATGACCGTTGGCCTAGAAAAGGCTTGGGCTATGCCCAGTGCATAGGGAATTGCTAAACCTTCCCGCC
>JACXTQ010000100.1 GCA_016919605.1 Methylovulum sp. | reverse complement strand
CCAAGGCCGTACCAATGCCGTAGGTTGACAATTGCTGATGGCCAAATTGGCTGATACGCGGGGTTTGCTTGCCTAACAACACATCAATCAGATAAGCGACCCCAAAGCGTTGTTGGGTGCGGTAAATGCACGATAAGGCCTGCTGCGCCGCCAACGTGCCATCCCAGGTTTGCACCGGCTCTAAGCAGGTGTCGCAATTGCCGCAAGGGCGCTCCAATTGGTCGCCAAAATAACTTAACAGACTTTGCCGCCGGCAATGCACTTGCTCACACAACGCCAGCATGGCATCAAGCTTATGGTACTCAACCCGCTTATGCGCCTCATCGGTCTGCGACTCGGAAAGCATTTTCCGTAAGGTAATCACGTCCTGCAAGCCATAAGCCATCCACGCATTGGCCGCCAGCCCGTCACGCCCCGCCCTGCCCGTCTCCTGATAATAGGCCTCGACACTTTTGGGCAAATCCAAATGCGCGACAAAGCGCACGTTGGGCTTGTCTATGCCCATGCCAAAGGCTATGGTCGCCACAATCACCAAGCCTTCCTGCATCAAAAAGCGGTGCTGGTTCTGGTAACGCACATCGGCGCTTAAACCGGCATGGTAAGGCAACGCCTTAACGCCTTTGCTGACTAGCCAAGCGGCGGTGTCTTCGACTTTTTTCCGTGACAAACAATACACAATACCGGCATCGCCGTTATGCTCGGCGCGGATAAAGGTCAGCAATTGTTGTCTGGCGTTTTGTTTTTGGACGATGCGGTAACAGATGTTCGGGCGGTCAAAACCGCTTTGGAACAGCCGGGCATTACCCAGCCCCAAGCGCACGGTAATTTCTTCGCGGGTACGTTCATCGGCGGTCGCCGTTAAGGCGATACGGGGAATGTTTGGGAAACGCTCGTGCAACATCGACAGTTGCAGATAATCGGCACGAAAATCATGCCCCCATTGCGACACACAATGCGCCTCGTCAATGGCGAACAAGGCGATTTTGATTCTGGCGAACAAAGCGCGGGTGTACTCGGAAGCCAGCCGCTCCGGTGCGACATAGAGCAAATCCAGCTCGCCGTTGAGCAATTGCTGCTCAATACGCCGGACATCCGGCAACGCCAAAGTGGAATTAAGGAACGCCGCCTTTACGCCCAATTGCAACAAAGCACTGACCTGATCCTGCATCAGCGCGATCAACGGTGACACGACAATGCCCACACCGGGCATCAGCAACGCGGGAATCTGGTAACACAACGACTTGCCGCCACCCGTCGGCATCAGCACCAAAGCATCCTGCCTCGCCAACACCTGCTCAATCACCGCTTGTTGATGGCCTCGGAAACCATCATAACCAAACACGGTTTTTAGGACTTGAAGCGCTGTAGTGTGTGCGTTGCTGCTCATGTTATTAGTGTCAAGGGAGGCCGGACGACCTCATAACCCGCCGGATGGCTTAAATAGAGCGACAGATTTTAACACACTGCGGGAGAACTGGATGGGTGGGGACAACACTTCCTACCACTGCCGCCTTGAAACCAAACAGGCGGCGCAGAGGCTGGGCATTACCCAGATGAAGAGGCCTTGCCGTTTTCAAAGCGGACGGCTATAGTTTGCTAAACAAAAACTACAGCTTTCTTAATGGTTAAGGTTTACCAGCTGGCGTGTATTTAAATTAGTGAAATGAGTTATCGGTTCATGGGATAAGTTGAGGGCTAAAATATTAGTCGGCAAGATCGAATACCCAAAAATATACGCACCCCAACCTTGCCTAGACGGCATTCACCACGGATGATGGGCAAGGAATCTTGCGTCTTTCGTAGTGAATGGCGCTAACGCTGGAAGATGGCCTTATCTTTTCACCAATGTCATCGGCAAGTCATTGTTAGGGCGCAACATGACTTTGCAGACAGGCAGGACGGTTTGCCCTGGGCGGGTTTGCAGACGGAACCGCCGTGCCAAGACCGCTAGGCATAAGGTAGTTTGCACTTCGCTAAAATGCTTGGCAATACATTCGCGCGCCCCTAAACCATAGGGCAAGTAAGTGAACGGAGTTGGCTTGACGGGAGCATCGGCCAAAAAACGTTCAGGGGTGAAATGATCGGGATTTTTCCAGTAATTTTTATGGCGATGCAATAACCACGGCACAATCAACATGGTTGAACCGGCGGGGATGTCGCGGTTATGGAATTGGTCATCGGCTTTGACATCCCGTGATAGCATCGGGAACGGCGGATAGAGGCGCAGGGTTTCATTGATGATGGCGCGGGTATAGACCAATTGCGGAACCCTGTCGTTGGTTGCCATGCCGTCACCGAGCACGTCATCAAGCTCCTGGTGCAGGCGTTGTTCGACTTCGGGGCATTGTGCCAGCAGATACCAAACCCATGCCAAGGTGTTGGCGGTGGTTTCATAACCGGCCAGAAAGAACGACAGCAGTTCATGACGGATTTGGTCGTGGCTTAACGGTTGCCCAGGCAGGCTTAAAAACAGCCCTAGCAATGAGCCGTCGTTGGCTTGAGTTTGGCTGGACATGATTTTGTCGATACACTCATGCACGGCTTTGGCGGCCTTGGTGCTTTTGTTGCCGCCAAAACTGGGCAGCCAACTGGGTAAGCCGAAAAAGGTGTTGATGTCCAAGTCTTCGATAGTCAGTAAATAAGCGCTGATAGTTTGCACAAATTGTTGTTGCTGTGTATCGCTAAGTTGTTCACCGAACAGGATGCGGCACAGCATGGTCGCGCTTAAGGCCTTCATTTCCGGCAACACGGGCAGGGTGCTTGCATCCGGCAAATTAGCCCAGCGTTGCTGTTGTTGGCTGAGGGTGTTGAGCATGATCTGGCTGAACTTGGCCAGTTGTTCGGGGCCGAAAAAAGGCCTGATGAGCTGGCTATGTTTTTGCCAGAGGTCGCCGTGGCTAATCAGTAAGCTGTCGGGGATCAGCGGAATCAGGCTTTTTTGCATCAAATCGCTTTTTTTGCCGTAATTGTCCGGGTTCTGGGTAAGGACGTGTTCTACGGCATCGGGAAAGTTGGCGATAAGCAGGGTGCGGGTAAGCAGCTTGATGGTGATGAAGTTTCGGCTAAATGCTTTTTCCGGCCAAAAAGACAGCAGGTCATTGCGCAGATGTT
>JACXTQ010000099.1 GCA_016919605.1 Methylovulum sp. | reverse complement strand
TATTAAGGCCGATGTGGAAGCGCTGTTTAGCCTAACAGGCCAGTCAGTGCGCTTTGTGGCGGCGAAAAATCCTGCCCTGCATCCAGGCCAATGCGCGGAAATTATTTCGGAGACAGGTGCGCTTATCGGCTGGTTGGGAATGTTGCACCCTAATTTGGAAAAGCAACTGGGCTTTGATACGCAAGTGTTCTTGTTTGATCTCGACCAAGCCTTATTGCTGGACAAGCAAGTGCCCGCTTTCCGGCCTTTGTCCAAATTCCCATCGGTACGGCGGGATTTGGCCTTAATCGTTAACGAAGACATTTCCGCCGATGCCGTTAGCCACTGTATCAGAGGCAGCGGCGAGGCCACTTTGCAAGATGTTGTGATTTTTGACATTTATCGTGGCAAAGGGGTTGAAGAAGGCAGCAAGAGCGTTGCCTTAAGCTTACATTTACAAAACGATCTACAAACGCTAACCGATTCTGATATTGATGCGATATTGACCAGAATTTTGGTTAGACTGACCAATCAAATCAATGCGAAACTGAGGGACTGACTAAATGGCATTAACAAAAGCAGATTTTGCTGAAAAATTATTTGACGAATTGGGCCTGAACAAGCGCGAAGCAAAAGAAATGGTGGAGTTGTTTTTTGAGGAAATCAAAAGCTCTTTAGAACAAGGCCAACAAGTAAAAATTTCTGGCTTCGGCAAGTTTGAATTGCGCGATAAAAGCAGCCGTCCGGGCAGAAACCCCAAAACCGGTGAAGAAATACCGATTACCGCCCGTCGGGTGGTGACATTCAGATCCGGCCAAAAACTCAAAGCCCGCGTAGAAGTTTACGCCGGAACCGAACAAGAAGCTTAATTATTTAAGCGCTAAGCAATGCCGCTACCCTTTAAGGTAGTTGGCTTGTGGCAGTGGGCAAGGATGCCCGCTGTACCTTATTGCCGTGCAAACACCATAGCTCTCCCGCCTTATTTGCCCGTGCCTTTAAGAGCACCACCAAACCACCCGCATAAAAAAAGGCCCAAGGCCTTCCCGATGGCCTTGAGCCTTAATCTAACGGCCTTGTTAGGCCATCAAATTATAAAGATTTATACAAATCTAACGCTTTTTTCAGTTCACTGGCAGACTTTGCAACATCGCCTTTATTGGATTGGATTTGTCCTTGAATCACGCTGGCGTTGGCTTCTTTCACGGTGGCCTCATGGCCAGTGATTTTTTCAGAAGAAGAACGCGCCGCTTTCAAATGTAAACGGGCAGCGGAAAAATCACTTTTATTGACTTCTTCCAACGCTTTTTCAACGTGCACTATCGTTTCAGGCAGGGCGGCTGCTGAACTGTTGGCCGCTTCTTCTGCGACAGCGAAGGTGCTTGCACCTAAAGAAATCGCCATCAAGCAAGTCAGTGCCGTTTTTTTAATGATATTCATAAATGTAAAAGCCTTTGGTAATGTCAAATTAGGGGGGATTGGCCGCCCGCTGCCAGTCAGCAAAGGGCGGCCAGCCCCTATCATAACGTATTAATGGTGTGCGGATGTGATTAATTGCCTTAATTTAGGGTTGATAGTGGCTAAATCGATTCATTTCACTTCAAAATGGCGTGTAAGCTTATTATTGCGCGTGAACTGATGCCAACAAAAAAGGACACGAAGGCTTATGCCCGCGTGTCCTTTGGTCTTTAAACCGTAGCTTTTAGGGCTTGAAAAGCCCGGCAGGGATGTTAGTCGTCGCCGCCAACCACACCCAGAATTTGCAACAAGCTCAAGAACAAGTTGTAGATGGAGACATATAAATTGACGGTCGCCATAATATAGTTAGTCTCGCCGCCGTTGACCATCAAACTGGTTTGGAACAAGATCATGCCGGACATCAGCAGGATAAACATTGCCGATACCGCCAGCGACAGGGCGGGGATGGAAAATACAACTGCGCCGATACCGGCCAAAAATGCCACCAGTATGCCTACCATCAAAAATCCGCCCAAAAAGCTGAAATCCTTACGGGTGGTCAGCGCGTAACCGGACAGGCCTAAGAAAATCGCGCCAGTGCCGCCCAACGCCATCATAATCAGCTCGTGGCCATTAGTGAAAGCTTTGACATACATTGACAACACCGGCCCCAAGGTCAGACCCATAAAGCCGGTCAGAGCAAATACCAGGACAATGCCCACGGCGCTGTTACGGAATTTGGTGATGGCAAACAACAAGCCATAAAAACCGACCAAGGTCAGGAGCATACCCGGGTGGGGCAGGTTCAGGTACATGGTCGCACCGGCGGTCATGGCACTGAACAATAAGGTCATGGACAACAGCAGATAAGTGTTGCGTAACAGCTTATTGGTCGCCAGTACGCCTGTTGCTTCCGGACGCGATAAAATAGTATCTACTTTCATAAAATATCCTTAAAGAGTGGTTAACGGTACGAAAGACCTTTAAAAAGCACTGGAGTTTCGTTTTGGGGTAAGATAATTCAATTGCATGGGTGCTATCTGTGCGATAGCCCACCAATTCGGTACACCCTGCCATCATAAAACGCTTTAAGGCACTATGCAAACGTATCAGCGACACGCCGCCAGCAACGCTTGCATCTGGCTTAAACCGAGCTGGCGGGTTAGCCTGATATTACGTTCGGGAATGCCGTCCGGGTCAGGGTGGCTATCGACCGCCTCATCAATACTGCTCTCGCGTAACAAGTGCAGCATGGGGTAAGGGGAGCGGTTAGTATAATTGGCGGCATCATCGGGCGCAGTTTGGGCAAAACAATACTCAGGATGAAAACTGGCGAGCTGGTAAACCCCTTCATAGCCTTGCGCCACCAACAAATCCTCAGCCAGCCCCAAAAAATCCAGATAGGCGGTAAAGTCGGTAAAGCCTTGGCTATAAATGATGAGCGTCGTGGCGATGCGGTCATCGCTATCAAGCCGGACACATTCGGCGACCAAGCCATGCAGACACGCTTCGATAGTACTGGCATCTTCCTGGTAAAAACGGATGCTGCCACGGTCTAGCTCGCGTTTGGCGAATGGACACAGGCCGTAGCCGATAATAATGGTTTCCAGCCAAACGCGGGTGGCATCAACAGGGGAATTAGGCATAAGCGAGGGCAGTGGACAAAAGCTTATTGTAACGGTAACAGGGCAAACTCCGAACAGTTACTTTTCTGTCCGCATCTTCTGCTACACTGTGCGTTTTGCGCAAGGTTAAGACATTATGGAATCTGCTCCCGTTAAGGCTTCTTGTCCAGATTGCCGCTTATCTGAATTATGCCTGCCTTATGGCCTGCACCGTGATGAAGTCAAACAGCTCGCGGGCATCGTCAAAAACCAGCAACTGTTGCAAACGGACGGGGTGTTGTATGCACAAGGGGGTAAAAGCCTACATTTATATGCGGTCAAATCCGGCTCTTTCCGTAGCTTTATCCTCAATGCGGACGGCCTTGAGCAAACCATCGGCTTTTATCTACCGGGCGAGATTATGGGCTTGGATGCCTTACAACATGGGCGCTTTAGCAGCTCATGCGTGGCCTTAGAAACCAGTTCCGTTTGTGAATTGCCGTTATCTAGGCTAAATAGTCTATGTAGCGAAATACCGGGGCTACAGATGCAGATGATGCGTATTTTGGGCAAGGAGATAGCCTCAGACCATGACAAAATCCTTCTGCTCGGCCATCGCACCGCTAGGGAGCGTATAGCCACCTTCCTGCTGATGTTGTCGAGGCGTTTTTCGGCACTGGGGTTTTCCAACACCGTATTTAACCTCAGTATGCGCCGCCAAGACATTGCCAACTTTTTAGGGCTTACCATTGAAACGGTTAGCCGCCAATTGGCCGAGTTAAGTAGGCAAGGGATTATCACCGTCAAACAGCGCGTTATCCACATTAACGACTTGGCTATGTTGACCTTGATTGTCGAACCCTGTGCCAATCAGCAACAGGCCACGGCATAATCGCGGCGAAAAGGCGTAATGCCTTTTCGCCGCCAAGCCTTATTTTGCAGTTTGTGATGACGCGCTGGCTGGCTTATCTGGGCCTTTGCCTGAATCACAAGCGGTCAACGTGGCTACAGCAATGACTAACAAAACGAAGGTACTGATAACTTTCATAAAATTCTCGTAAAGGGATGATAACAATAGGGTTGGCCCAATGTTCCAGGCGTGAAGCTATTATGACACCCTCAAGCCCTAAGGGATTTGACATAGATCAAGACAGGCATAAATGGCCTTGAAGAATAAGCACGGCACATCCCTCCACATTATCAACGCGCATAAAAAAGCCCAAGAAAGGTGCGGGCGCACCCATCTTGGGCTTTAGGCAACCGTTTGCCAATTATTTTAACGCTAAGGTTTCAGTCCGGCCTTTCATCTCAAACACCAGCTTATCTTCTTTAGACAGCCAGCCTATCGCCCGTTGGACATCATTTTTATTGATACCCGTTTCCGTAGTGATTTTCGACACGCTAGTAGGGCCGTTATCATTAAGATATTGCCATACCGCACCCGCTGCTTCACCGATTACATCAATCATATCAATCACCTTTAGAGTAGTTAGAGAGTTTAAACATTTTTTGCCGGATGATCGGGCAGCACAATATTCAATTCCAGCGTTTCCTGAGTTTCATCTTGCTCGAAATTAAAAGAAATGGACTCCTGATCGACATTGACATATTTTTTTATCACTTCCAGCAATTCCTTTTGTAGCTGAGGAAGATAAGAAGGCTGATGACGCGAAGAACGCTCATGCGCCACAAGAATTTGCAAGCGTTCCTTAGCCAGCGATGCCGAACTGGTCTTAGTGATCCTAAAATAGTCAAGTAAACTCACATTAGCCTCCAAAAAGCTTCGCGAAGAGGCCTTTTTTCTCGTCAATAAAACGATGCGGACGGTCTTCGCCCAAATAGCGGGCCACTATATCGCCGTAAGCTTGTCCCGCATCGCTTTTTTCGTCAAGGATAACCGGCACACCTGAGTTTGACGCAGTCAGCACCGATTTGGATTCGGGGATAACGCCCAACAAATGCAGCGACAAAATGTCCTGCACATCATCAACGCTCAACATGTCGCCCAACTTTACCCGGTCGGGCGCATAACGGGACAACAACAGATACTCCTTAATAGGCTCTTCATTACGCTCCGCCCGCCGCGATTTGCTCGACAGCAAGCCTAACATACGATCCGAGTCCCGCACTGACGACACTTCAGGGTTAGTCACCACAAAAGCGTCATCGGCAAAATACATAGCAAGATGAGCGC
>JACXTQ010000098.1 GCA_016919605.1 Methylovulum sp. | reverse complement strand
AATAGCAAAATCCCTCTTCTTTTAGCGCAGCACCTCTTCCATTAGATAACATTAAGAAAACACTAGGCTGTCCATCTATATGCTGTAAAAGACATTCTTTCTCTACAAAAGGCCGTCCAGAATTTTCGACATTAATACAAATAAAATAGGTAATAGGGGGGGTATCTTTGTTTTCTCTATAATAAATCTCTAAACCAATTCCTTCATTTCTACCTTGAGAGCGTAGTTTTTCAAATCCCCCTCGTCCACATAAATCACAAGCTTCCTCTACGCCAAATTTAAGAGCATCCGCTAAAAATCCAAAAACATCAAATAATGTGCTTTTGCCCACACCATTTTTACCAATAATTACGGTTATATCACTTAATGGCAAGAATTCCGGCTCGGTATCGCACCACCAAAGCACTCCGAGCATAACGTTTTTTAAGGTTTTAAAATTCTGTATCAAAACCCCCTCAATCCTAGCCACGATCCCACCCCATCACAAATCATCCCGCAACACCACAGGCGTGTTAATCTCCGCGATCTTCAAGCCGTAATGTATTTCAGGCACGCTAATCTTTTCGCCCTTAAACGCTTGCAACGCCAGTTTGGCAAGGTTGGTGCCTGCTAGGCAGGACATGCCGAAACCACCCGATGGGCGCGGGTTGATTTCCAGCAACCTAGGGCCGTCCTTGCCGTTTTTAAACTGGATGTTAAACAGGCCGTTCAAGCGGTAGTGGCCGGTCAGGCGTTCGACCATGCCGGTAATTTCGGCGTTATTGTCTATCTCTTGGCCGTGACCTAACAGCAAGGATTTACGCCGTTGCACGGCGCACAACAATTCGCCGTGCCGACCTGCGCAATCCACGCTCCATTCATGGCCGCCCAGATGTTCCATGACTAACATAGTGTCGAAATGGCGGGTGTTCATCATGCCTTGCCGCAATTCTTGCAGGGGGATTTCGTATTCCACACCTTTAATCAAATGGGTGATGCTGTCGCGGCGGGTGTCTAAAATCCGAAACCCTAAGCCAAATACCGATACCGAAGGCTTGATGCACAGGCTGTTATGCCGCGTCGATAATTGGGCAACGGCACGGTCAAACTCGTCCAGATTATCAACGGCGATAAATTCCATCGTCTGGGCAATGTCGGGGTCCAGTTCGGTATAAAACTGGGCCTTGTCATTGAGCAAGTTTAGGGTCTCATAGTCGGCAACGGACATCACTTGTACGCCGATGGCGTGAAATTGCGCATGATGTTGGCTGAGAAACGCCGCTTCTTTGCCCGGCCAAAATATATCAATGCGGTGGCTTTGGCAAAAGGCTAAGCACCAGTCGAGATACTCATGGCCTGTCGGGGCGCTGGGTTCAAGATAGCTTTCGTTAGCCGCCAAAAAAGCCGAAGCAGTGCTATGAGTATGGGTGCAAATGACCGTCACCGCGCCCGGTTTTCCGGCTAGGCGCAGGTTGTTAAAAACGGCGTTGATGGTGGAGAATGTTTTATTAAACCAAATTCGCATCGGCGTTTACAGATGGACGACAATTTGTGGCAGCAAGTTTTCAATGGTACGTCCGGTGCCATTTTCGCCGATAGCGTGCATTTTCCATTCGCCGTTGTGGCGGTAGACTTTTGCCATGATTTGCGCGGTATGCGAGCCTTGGGCGGTCAACGTATAGCGGGCGACTTCGTTTTGGAGCTGCTGTCAACCAGACGGCAATAGGCATTTTCGACCGAATCAAAGGTTTGTCCGGTGAAAGAATTGACGGTAAACACCAAGGATTTGACGTTGGCGGGAACTTTGTCCAAATCAACGATAATTTGTTCGTCATCGCCGTCACCCGCGCCGGTACGGTTGTCGCCGGTATGGACAATGCTGCCGTCTTTGCTTTTCAGATGACCAAAATAAACCGTGTCCACGGCTTTGTTATTATCATCAAACAGTATGCACGAAGCGTCCAAATCAATCGCATCGCTACCGCCACCGCCAAACAAGCCTTTCAACAGGCCGCCGCCGGATTTTTTCGCATCCCAACCCAGACCCATAATCACTTTACTTAAGGAACCGCCGGATTCTTTGGACAAGGATATTTTTTGTCCTTTCTGTAAACTAATAGCCATTTTATATGCTCGATGATGTGTTCAATAGTGAATAAAGGAAGGGGGGTGTTGGGGGCAAGCTTATTTGCGGCCACTCCGCCATTTCATCCCCCATTGGTAATGGTTGTCCAGTTTTTCATGACCGCTAAAATATTCGTTAAGCTTGGTCAATTTTAACGCGCCTTGGCTATTTTCCAGCATGGCGATGGCGCACATATTGGAATTTTTGCCTTGGGAATCCAAACGCACTTCAATGACCGGATGGCCTGGAACGGCCACAGTCACCACGGCATCGGCCTGTGTCCAGCTTACCGCGCCTTCGTAGATGAAGGCATAAATGCAAATGCGCCGGATACGGTCAAAATGGCTGCCGTTAATATACAGAAACTCGCCTTCGGCAACCTCGCCGGAGCGGTCATCACCCGCCAAGTGGATATAGGGGAGGTTGCCATAATCGCCAAAACAATTGCCTAAAGCTTGGACGACATGTTTGGTGCCATCGCTAAGTTCATACAAGCACCCTAAATCAAGGTCAATGGGCTGGCCAGCCGTTTGGCCACCAAAAAAACTTTTTTTCTGGGGCGTATAGGTTGACCAATTCAAATTGCAGACAATGCGCCCATAACCATTGGCAGTTTTAGGTTTGTCCAAAGAGATTTTGTCACCGCGTTTCTCCAAGGTGATTTTGGAGAGCGACACTTTATTTTCTACTGGCTTAGGTTTGGCCTGTTCTTCGGTCACTTCGGCCCCGAAATGCCTGACTAAGGCGGCCAAGCCGCCGTTAAAGCCTTGGCCGATGGCATTGAAACGCCATGCGCCATCCTTACGGTATAGCTCGCCGACCATGAGGGCTTTTTCATCGGCAAAATCACCGCCGTTAAAGCTAAATCGCGCCATTTCTGTATCGGCTAACAGTAAACGTAAATACCCGGCTTGCATTTGGCGCATAGTACCGTTGCCGTCAATCGCCGCCGTAAACACCAGACGGTCAATGCGGGTGGGCAACTTGTCCAATTGGCAGCAAAAACCTGCCGGATCACCCGCAGTCGCCGCCAAACTAACCGCGCCACAAGGCGTTTGCGGTTGGTTGAAAAAGGTCATATAGCGGTCATCGGACAGTTTTTGCTGGGCATCAAGGCCAAAACAGGCAAAGTCCACCGTTTCCGACAGGCCAGTAATGCTCAAGCCAATCTGGAAACGCGCCGCTACCTGATAATTGGCGAAAATGTCCGTCAGCGGTAGCCGCCGCCCTTTGCTAAGGAGTAGGCTATTGGCATTTAGGACAGGCATGGCCGTGCCGGCAATTTAAACGTTAACGCCAAACGAGGCCGCCAATGGCCCTAAACCGCCTGCAAAACCTTGGCCGACCGCTTTAAATTTCCAATCGCTGCCAATACGGTAAATTTCGCCAAAAATCATCGCAGTTTCGATAGAGGCATCTTCGCTCAAATCGTAACGGGTGATTTCTTGGCCGTTTTCTTCGTTGACAATGCGGATATAAGCACGGCTGACTTGCCCAAAGTTTTGTTTACGGGTCTCGGCATCGTAAATGGTCACGGTAAACACGACTTTATCCAAATCGGCGGGGATTTTCGCCAATTCGACCTTAATCACTTCGTCGTCGCCTTCGCCTATGCCGGTGGTGTTGTCACCCAGATGCTCAACCGCACCCTCAGCGACCACTTTATTGTTAAAAAAGCAAAAATCGCCATCGGAGCGCACTTTGCCGTCCAATTTGACTAAAAACGCACTGGCATCCAAATCGAACGCCGCTCCGTCCGTAGCACGCGCATCCCAGCCCAAGCCAACCAAGAGCTTGTTTAAGCCGGGGGCTTCTTTGCTTAAATTTACGTTGCCGCCTTTAGTGAGAGATATTGCCATGATGCCGTGTCCTCGTTTTTAATTTTTGTTAAGTGGGTGAGTTTTAAAATGGGCTTGCCGTAACAAGCGGGGTGGAACCTTAAACGTTAATGCCGTATTGGCGGGCCAAAGCGGTCAGACCACCCGCATAGCCTTGGCCTACGGCACGAAACTTCCATTCGCCGCTGTGGCGGTAGATTTCGCCGAAAATCATCGCGGTTTCGATGGAGGCATCTTCGCTCAGATCAAAGCGGGTGACTTCAACCCCGGTGTCTTTGTTGACGATACGGACGAAAGCCTGACTCACCTGACCAAAATTTTGTTTGCGTAGTTCCGCTTCGTGGATGGTGACAGTAAAAACTAGCCGTTGGATGTCGGTGGGCACTTTATCAAGCAACACAATGACCGACTCATCATCGCCGTCACCTGCGCCGGTGCGGTTATCGCCGGTATGTTCCACCGAACCGCACGTGGATTTGGTTTGGTTATAAAAAATAAAATCGCTGTCCGAGCGCACCTTGCCATCATCCTTGACCATAAACGCACTGGCATCCAAATCAAAATCGGCGCCGTCCGTAGGTCTGGCATCCCAACCTAAGCCGACAATGACATTTTTTAGGCTAGGGTCGGTTTTGGATAAACTGATGTTACCGCCTTTGCTTAACGAAATACTCATAAAAAATTAATCTCCGGTCATGATGTTAATGGTAAGGCTTAAGTTTCAGACATGGGGGCGCAAGGCCAACAAAGCAAGGCAATCCCGCGAAGCCTATTACGGCGACACAGAGCCAATACGCGTAACTATCATAACCTGTAATAGGTGGTTTTCCTAGCCAGGCGCTATGCAGCAGCTACGGCTTGCGGATGGCTATTTTTGCAAATAAAAAATGACCGGAACCTTATGGTCTGAGTTTTTGAATTATTTCTTATTTATTTTCAATTTGTTGCAAAATACTAGCAAATAACGATATAAACCCTTGTCGGATTAGTGGATAAATTTTAATTTATAGTTTTGACACAACACGGTTATCGTGATAAAAATTGCACCGTTGTTTAAGAAAACTTTCGACAACCGACCCATACACTATGGGTTGCTCCCTTGTAGGAAAGGGGAATAACAAAAATATTAATAACTATAGATGAGGATTTAGAAATGGCTGAAGTACAAGAAGACAACACAATGTGGTTCATCGTTGGTGGCTGTATCGCTGCAATCGTTCTTTTAGTAGTTTTATTGAAAAAAGACGAAACCAAACATTTACAAAGCGGCGCTGTTGCTGCGCTGCAAACTGAAACTTTTTCTAAAATAGAAAAAAGACACACTAGCAACAACGCTACTGCTGCTCAAATTTCAGGCAAATAAAACCAATACCCCTCCGTATGAACATCTCATCGGAGGGGTTTTGTTGTTCCCGCAAAAACAATCCCCCATCTCAGATGTACCCACGCCTGATGGCAATGTCTTAATTGCTTCCCTGCTTGTTTGGCATTCCTAATTAGCGGGTGCATTTAAACAAACGCCCCCCAAAGTCCCATAGGCTTTATTGAAAAGCCACAGATGGTGTCGCCTTATGCCATTTTTTTACCATGTTTAATCTGCTGCTTTTAACAGCTCGGATATTTCTGGCAATACGCCGAAATAAACGCACTGTCAAGCAGGAATTCGGAAACCGTGTCTTGCTGGGCGCGTTTTACGCGCGGTGTGGTACGGATTCGATCCGCTCGGATTTCGGTTCTTGTTCAAGGTGCATCATTTAAAATAGATGACACACATTGTATTGTCCGGTTTTGTCTGGTGCGGTACGGGAAAAGGAATTAAGCAAGCAACAGTTTTTCAGCCGTGGCTAAAGGCAAAAACAGGACTCTGGGCATACCGACAAGCTGGCGGAAGCCATGATGTTTATAGAAATTCGCGGCCTGCTCGTCTTTGGCATCCACAAGCAGGGCAAACGAGGCGGGGGCGGCGGTAATTGCCTTTACAGCGGCATCGGCTAACAAGGCTTTCCCCAAGCCGCGCCCCTGATAGCGCCTGTCTACGGCCAAACGCCCAATGCGGACGGCTGGCATAGTGGGATAACGGGGCATCCGTTTGGCATCGTCCGGGGGTCAATCTGGTGTGGACACACTGGCGGATGCGATGGTGTAGTAGGCGGCCACCTGCTGGGTGGCTATTTCAACGGCCACAAAACAATTGGCTATGCGGCGGCGACTATCCTGCGTGGCCTGTGTTTGGAAATAGAGGTCAAGCTTGCCGTCCCCGCTGGTAAAAGCGGATCGGTCATGCTGGCTTGCCAAGGCTTCGAGGTGAAAAAGGGCGGTCACTCAACACCGAACAATTCACGGCGTTTTTCAAAAGCCCGGCGTAAAGCGGCTGTCGGTTCGGGGGGGTTAAGGATGCTTTCGGCAAAAAGACGCTGATCGTCCACGGAAAGGCGAATGATGTCGGTGGTCTCAATGGTCCGCCGCGCCGCCTCACTGGAAGCCGCAATAACGAAATCCGTCAACGTCCGCCCTTCTATCTCGGCGGCGCGTTTCAGCATCGCATGGATATGGGGGGGCAAGCGGGCTTCAAGACGGGCTGTTGGTATTTTTGATGCTTTCATGCAATGAATATACGGCAATATGCCGTATTATGTCAACATGTAAATCACCTATTGTCTGACAAATGAACCTTTGCTGGGGTTCTTATTTTGTCATTGACTATTTATATGAAATATCATATAAATAGTCAATGACCACACAGAAAAGCAAGCCCGTTGTTTGGGTAGGATCGTCCCATGAGGACTGGAAGACTTTCCCTGAGGACGTGCAGGATGTCATGGGATATGCCCTTCATTTGGCGCAACAGGGCGAGAAAGCCGCCAACGCCAAGCCCCTTACAGGCTTTCAAGGGGGCTTCCGTGTTGGAAATCAGAGACAATTATCTTGGTGACACCTACAGGGCTATTTACACGGTGAAATTTCATGAGGTCGTGTATGTCCTCCATGCTTTCCAAAAGAAAAGCAAAAAGGGGGTAGCGACACCTAAGAATGAGATTGACCTGATCGAACGGCGTTTAAGAAAGGCGAAAGAACACCATGACCAAAATCACGCACAGTGACGATGAATCCATTACAATGACCCCGCATCCTTTTGAAGGCTTGCCAAATGGAGAAGAGCGTTTTGCCAAAGCCCAACTCGCGCACCAGATCAATCGACTGATTGAGGAGCGCGGCTTGAAACAAAGAGAAGCTGCGGAATTGTTTGGCATCACCCAACCCGATGTTTCCAACCTCGCCACGGGGCGGCTTTCTGGCTTCACCTTTGACCGCCTTTACCGTTGTCTGTTCGCTCTTGATACGGATGTTGAGATCAGACTCAAAAAACACGCCCCAACCGATGCGATGCCCGCTTGCGTTCATGTATCCTATCTTTGATCTTAGTTGTCGCCGCCGTCCAACAAAGGAAGGTTTTTTAGACAATCGGTGAAACGCCTAAAATCAACGGCTTGCCAGTCCAGCAATTTTGTCTAACGATATGGTCATGAAATACGGCTATGCACGGGTCTCGACCGATGACCAAAAAGCGGATTTACAGGTTAACGCCCTGACTAAGGCGGGATGTGAGTATATTTTTACCGACACAGCCAGCGGGGCAGTCGCCAAGCGGCCAGAATTGACGCGCTGCCTTGAATCGCTGCGGGCGGGGGATACTGCTGGTGGTTTGGAAGCTCGACCGTCTGGGGCGGTCTCTGTCGCATTTGGTGGCGGTGCTTGGTGAACTGCAAGGCAAGGGGGAGCCTTCCTGTCCTTGACCGAAGCCATAGACACCACAAGCGCGGCGGGGCGGTTGATGGGTCACATACTGGCGGCACTGGCCGAGTTTGAACGGTCGCTGATTGTGGAACGTACACAGGCCGGATTGAAGGCGGCGAAACGGCGCGGCCAGAAACTGGGGCGCAAGCCGTCACTCTCCAGCGAACAGGTCAAACACGCGCGGGAATTGCTAGATAGGGGCGAAAGTCCGGCGGCAAGTCGCCAAGTTGCTCAAGGTTTGCCGCGCTACGCTTTACAACAGTTTGAAATTATAACCATAAACCATATATATGAGTAATAATATAAAATCTTGGGATATTTTTATTTCCCATGCCTCCGAAGATAAGGAGTTATTTGTTCGCCCACTGGAGGAAACACTTCAAAGGCTCGACGTTTCAGTATGGTACGACGAATTTACGTTGCGTCTGGGTGATAGCCTACGGAAGTCAATTGATAAAGGTCTGGTTTCATCTAGTTATGCGATTGTTGTTATAAGTCAGAATTTCATCAAGAAAAAATGGCCTGAATATGAATTAAATGGACTCATTAGCCGAGAAATAGACAAAGACCGCGTTATTCTACCTATTTGGCATGGCGTAACTCGTAAACAGGTTGTCCAATTTAGCCCATCCCTTGCTGATAAATACGCATTCGATACTGAAAGGGAAACCGCACAAGACATAGCGATAAAAATTCTTAGAGAAGTTCGACCTGATCTTTATGCTAGTCATCCAAGAGCAGAAATTGAACGCATTGCATCTGGTGAAGCCTTGCGTGACCTGCAACATGAGTTTGATCGAGTTAAGGAGGAGCTTTCAGAATACCTATGTCCTTATTGTGATGCTTCATTACATGCTCGTTTGGAAGCTCCGTTTGACGACGAACAAAAACACTGGGGTGTTCGTGAGATATTTTCGTGCGGCTATCAAGTTTTTGGTAGTTCTATAGAACAACTATGCCCAACTGATCCGCAGTTTCCTAAGTTTGATGAATACGAACTACGTTATTCCAACACCCCCGATGAATCGCATTGGCAATGGGCGTGCATTGCAGTTGCAAGAACAGAAATGGCTCGGCTATTTAAATTAAGCCCTTCTTATGGGAGAACTAAAGAAGAAGTTGAAACCAAAATGCGAGAAAGTTATCAACGCTATGCCAAAAGGACAGAATGATTAGAGGTGGAGTAAAATTTAATCCGTCTAACTCAACCCTTTAACTCTTGATAAAACCCGTTATCAAGAGTAAACGGGCAGGGAAGGGGATTTAGTCGGCTCTCATCACGGGAGTGTTTCGCGCCTGACTTTTGCGACAGCTAAGGCTTTCATCTGGCATAGCTATACCCGTGTTGCAAAAATTACCCGTTGCGCGACAGGCGGAAAAATCATTTAGTATCTGGAAACATGTAAAATCGTATATTATGCAGGTCTGTATAACTACTTGTTAGCCACCTATAGCCTCCATGCACTCCGATGATTTGCCGATAATTTTTGTAACTCACGCATCCGACATTCTCGGAGATACTAGCCTTGGTCTCACCGGCGGACAGATTGTTAAGCTAACTTCCGCTTATGCAGTCGATGCTAACGTCAATATTCCGCACGGCATCTACCCATTCGAAAAACAAGGTATTAACAAGCGTACGGCTCTCGCGGATAACATCGCCGCATTCCCATCAACGTGGCGCTACAAAATCATCCGCGAACTGTGCGATCACGACACCGTACAGAGGCTGAACCCCGCTGCGGCAAACAAGCTCAAGGTTCAACTATTCACACGGTACAGCCATTTGAGCAGCGAAGCGAATCCAAACAATCTTAATCAAGCTCTTGTCGAAGAAACAAAACATTGGTTAAGTGCCATACCCAAGTCACTCAATCTTTACACACAAGCGGAATCGAAGTTGTCACACGGAATTTTCGACCGCAATGTACTTGACGACCTACGCCTTGCGCTTGAAATGCTCCTCCATGAGCTTCTTGAAAATCACAAGTCTCTGGAGAATCAAGTGCAACCACTTGGCGCTTTTATTAAGGAGCATGGTGGGTCGCCTGAACTAGCAAATATGTTCTTAAAGTTAATCGACTATTACGCGAAGTATCAGAACACCTATGTCAAGCACGATGCTGCTGTTGTTGAGCAAGAGGTGGACTTCATTTTTGAAATCACGTCTTGCTTCATGCGCCACCTAGTTCGTATCTTCGGACGAAAAGATGGCTAGCCCGACTCTACTCGGACGCTGCACATAACCTTACTCCGCTTCTCTACGCGGGTTAATGTCGCAAAACGTACCCTTATTTACGGCCACGGATTCCACGCGCCGAGGCGGGCGACCCACACTGCACGGGTCAGTCGGTCATAATCGTCAAAACTCAATTCGGCGGAAAGCCGGTGGAGGAAGCGGGGCAGGGTCTCGTCAGGGACGGTGACTTCATGCGTCCCCGTGCGGAAAGTGCGTGGTGGCAGGTAGGCCCGCCTTCGAGAAGGCTTCCCGCGCTAGGCCGAACCGCTGGGCTAGAGTTCCAGACGATAAGGGCGGACGGGAAGGGGGCGTTTGTTAAATGCACCCATTAGCACCCCATAGCATGTCCGGTTTAGGCGGCGATCCGTAAAAAATAAGCCTGCCCCAATGCCCCCCCCTAGTTTTTGAATTCGAGTTGTAGGTTTGGTGTTTGTT
>JACXTQ010000097.1 GCA_016919605.1 Methylovulum sp. | reverse complement strand
TTCCCCCATCGACGGCCGTTATGCTGACAAAGTTGAAAAACTGCGTCCGGTCTTTAGCGAATACGGCCTGATACGCTACCGTGTAGAAGTGGAGGTGCGCTGGTTGCAGGCGTTGGCGAAACACCCCTTAATCACCGAAGTCAGCCCGTTCAGTGATGCGGCCTTGCTGTTGTTGGACAACATCATCGGGCAGTTTTCCGAGGCGGACGCGCAGCGGGTCAAGGACATTGAAAAAACCACTAACCATGATGTCAAAGCTGTTGAATATCTGCTGAAAGAAAAAATAACAGGGTGTGCCGAGTTAGAACAGGTCGGTGAGTTTATCCATTTTGCCTGCACTTCCGAGGACATTAACAATCTGTCTTACGCGCTGATGCTGAAAGCCGGGCGGGAGATTATCGCTGCGCAAATGACTGATTGCATCAACGCCATCAAAACCATTGCCACCGACACTGCCGACCAACCGATGCTGGCGCGTACCCACGGGCAATCGGCGACCCCGACCACGGTGGGCAAGGAATTTGCCAATGTCGCGGCGCGGATGCAACGCCAGTTGGCGCAACTGCAAGCGGTCGAGTTGCTGGGCAAGATTAACGGGGCGGTCGGCAATTATAACGCCCATAGCGTGGCCTATCCTGATGTCGATTGGGCGGAATTTGCCAGAAATTTTGTCGAATCCTTGGGGCTACAGTTTAACCCTTATACCATCCAAATAGAGCCGCACGATTATATCGCCGAATATTTCCATGCTTTGGCGCGTTTCAATACGATTTTGCTGGATTTTGACCGTGACGTGTGGGGCTATATCTCCTTGGGCTATTTCAAGCAACGGACGGTGGCCGGGGAGGTGGGATCATCGACCATGCCGCACAAAGTCAATCCGATTGATTTTGAAAACTCCGAAGGCAATTTAGGCTTGGCGAACGCACTGTTTGGCTTTTTGGCGGAAAAACTGCCGGTATCGCGTTGGCAGCGTGATTTGACCGATTCCACGGTGTTAAGGAATATCGGTGTCGGTATTGCCCATACCAGCATTGCCATCCAGGCCAGCTTAAAGGGCATTTCTAAGTTGCAATTGAATGTCGAAGCGATAGAGGCGGATTTGAACGCCAATTGGGAAGTGTTGGCGGAACCCATCCAAACGGTGATGCGCCGTTATGGAATTGAAAAGCCCTATGAGAAGCTGAAAGAGCTTACCCGTGGCCAACGCATTACGCCTGAGCAAATGCAGGGGTTCATCGGGCAGTTGGACATCCCACATGAGGCTAAAGCGGCTTTGTTGGCACTGACCCCGCGCAGTTACACGGGGTATGCGCAGCAATTGGCGAAAGGCCTGTAAACAACCAAGCCGCGATCCTTGGGAAAGGGTGGCGGCTTGGTTTTCTGGCGACAGGTTTTACGGCCAGCGTCTGTTGCGTTTATTTTGCGCTTTCTTGCTTAATCAACGCGTCCATCACTTCAATCATTTTTTCATGGGAACCGGCGAGAGGGCCGTTGGTGAGGTATTTGCCGTTGATAATCACCGCAGGTACGCCGGTGATACCATAGCGGGCGGCAATGGCCGCCGCTTTGCTCATTTTGGTGGCGACACCAAAGGATGTGTACGCTTCCTTAAATTGCGCGGCATCGACACCATGGGCGGTAAAAAAATTCGCCAGCTCTTCTTCAGTGTCTAGCTTTTGTTTTTTGTTTTGGATCGCGTCAAACAAATCAGAGTGGACTTTATCAACGATACCTAAGGCTTCAGCAACAAAGTAAGCTTTGGCATGTTTACCCCAAAGCTCATTAAAAACCGCAGGTTGGCGGATAAATTCGACATTTTTTGGCAGTTTTTTCAGCCATTTTGCCAATTCAGGTTCAAACGCATAGCAATGGGGGCAACCGTACCAGAAAAACTCAATCACTTCGACTTTGTCGGTATGTTGGGTCGGCTGCGGGGCTGATAAGGTTTCATAGCCGGTTGTTTCTGCGTATGAGTGTGAGCAGAACAGCAACAGTGTCAACAAACTGGCTTGGGCAATTTTCTTTAGCATGGGTCAGAAGCTCCGTAAGGGTGCTGGCAAAGGATGATAGTCAATCATTTCATCATGGAAATGTAATAAGCAACGGCTTTAATTTCGTCGTCGGTCATTTTGGTGGCGATCATGTGCATGATGTTTTCGGGGTTATTGCTACGCGCACCCGATTTGAAATCGCTTAGGGTTTTAATCAGATAATCGGCATGTTGCGATTTGACCAACGGGAAGCCAGCAGGTTTGTTGCCCTTGCCTTGAGGGTCATGGCACGCGATGCAAGCGGACACTTCGCGGGTCAAATCACCGTTGCGGTACAAGTCACCGCCTTGTTTGATTAAGGCGGCCACCTTCTCTTCGGGTTTTATCGTGGCGGCTTTATCAGCATCGTCATCGTCATCGTCATCATTTAAAATGGGCAGGGGATTGTCAGAAATCCGATGTTCGGCGTAATAGGCGGCAATGTCCACCATATCTTTATCGGACAGGCTCATTGCTATTGCTGACATCATCGGATCTTTGCGGTCGCCGTTTTTAAACGCTTGTAACTGTTTTACCAAGTACGCGGGATGTTGTTGAGCCAGCTTGGGGAAAGTCGCCGCCACGCTGTTGCCCAGTTCCCCGTGACAACCTGCGCAGGCGGCCGATTTTTCTTTTCCGGCCTCCGTGTTACCCGTCGCCTGTAAGGCACTGGAAGTGCCGGCCAGTGCCAAAGCCAGTGAAAGTGCCAGCCATTGTTTTTTCATCAGGTTTTCCCCTTCGTCAATAAAAGGCTTCCATTGATAGGGGATAACGCAAGGGTCAACCGCTCGTGCTTAGACAAATCTGTCACGGACGGCCCCTTGCGTTGTCGCGTATTAAAGGATAGCCGGAATAAAATAGTTGGTCACTGATGGCGGCCAGCAAAAACAGCCCGCCTTTTACAAGAGGGGGGAGAGGCTTTGTGCTTGCTGGCGGCACCAGTTCGTTATAATAGCCTTCATTGATGACTCAGGCTGTGTTATCTATCAAATTCTACCCTAATTACTACGCTTAAGCGAGGCGACGATGAATCCAATTTACCACCAAGCAAAATTTATAAACAGTTCCCCGCATCTTAAGGACACGCCGGTTGATGAGGGCTTGGAAATTGCCTTTGCAGGCCGTTCCAATGCCGGAAAATCCAGCGCAATCAACACCCTGACCCGACAAAACGCCTTGGCGCGGATCAGCAAAACGCCAGGGCGGACACAAATGCTTAATTTCTTTGAAATTAACGGGCAATTACGCTTTGTTGACCTGCCCGGTTATGGCTATGCCAAAGTGCCTTTTGAGGTCAAACAAGAATGGCATAAGCTGATGGAAACTTATTTGACCCACCGCAAATCCTTGTGCGCGATTATTTTAGTCATGGATATCCGCCACCCGCTGACCGAATTTGATTGGCAAATGGTGGAATGGTGCCAGCATAGCGAGTTGCCGTTGCATATCCTGTTGACCAAAGCCGATAAGCTGACTTACGGTGCGGGCAAAAACACCCTGTTGCAGGTGCGGCGGGAGCTAAAAGAGTTGACCGTGCCCTTGACCATCCAATTGTTTTCCGCGTTAAAGAAAATCGGTGTGGATGAAGTGCATCAGGCTTTGGACGATTTGTTTGCCTTAGCCCAACCCTTAGCCGTTGACGAGATGTCCAAGCCAGAGCAATAACGTTGATAGGGATAAAAAGAAAGCCCCAGCGTCTGGAGAAAAACACTGGGGCCTGAGGGGAAGCCAGCCGTCTAACAAAGGGGGGGAACACGGCTGGCTGTCCACCGTGGAAGGCGGACGTAGATAAGACGCGGTGTTTAAAAAAAAGTTCCGGTAGGGTAACTTTTTTTGTAAAAATTTTCGATAGCAAAAATTTAGTTAATGTGCCTCATCCCAATTGTCCCCGACACCGATATCCACCACCAACGGCACTTTAAGTTCGGCGGCGGCATTCATCAGGTTTTTGATGGTTGCCGTGCAGGTTTCAAGCTCAGTTTCAGCTATTTCAAACACCAATTCATCATGCACCTGCATAATCATTTTCACATCCGGCTGCGCTTGAGTTAACCAGGTGTCCGTGGCAATCATGGCGCGTTTGATAATATCGGCGGCAGTACCTTGCATAGGCGCGTTAATGGCGGTGCGCTCGGCGTATTGGCGGATGTTGGCGTTACGGGACTTAATGTCCGGCAAATAGAGGCGGCGGCCAAACAAAGTTTCGACAAACCCGTGTTCACGCGCCTGTTCGCGGATGTTATCCATGTAACGTTTGACCCCCGGATAACGGGCAAAATACAAGTCAATATAAGCCTGGGCCTGCTTGCGGTCTAAGCCTAATTGTTGTGCCAAGCCAAACGAAGACATGCCATAAATCAACCCGAAGTTGATGGCCTTGGCGGAGCGGCGAAGTTCTTGGGTGACTTGCCCTAGCTCAACCCCAAACACTTCGGCGGCGGTGGCTTTGTGGATGTCCTCGCCTTGACCAAACGCCCGTAATAGGCCTTCATCCGCCGATAAGTGCGCCATAATGCGCAACTCAATTTGCGAATAATCGGCGGCGACCAGTTTATAGCCCGGCGGGGCAATAAAGGCTTGGCGGATTTTACGGCCTTCGGCACTGCGTATCGGGATGTTTTGCAGGTTCGGGTCGGATGATGACAGCCGCCCCGTCGCCGTCACCGCCTGATGGTAAGAGGTATGGATGCGCCCGCTTTTGTCATCCACCTGTTGCGGCAGCTTATCAGTGTAAGTTGATTTCAGCTTGCTCAGGCTCCGGTATTCCAAAATCAATCTAGGTAGAGGGTACTCCAGCGCCAAATCCTGTAATACCGACTCATCGGTCGAGGGCTGGCCTTTCGGGGTTTTTTTCAGCACCGGCAGTTTTAGCTGGCCGTAAAGGATGTCTTGGATTTGTTTGGGCGACCCCAAGTTGAAAGCCCGACCCGCCAGATCATGGGCGTGCTGTTCCAAGGTAATGATATGGCTGGACAACTCCAAGCTCTGCTGGGCCAGCATGGCGGTGTCGATTAACACGCCATTGCGTTCAATCCGCGCCAGCACACTGATGAGCGGCACTTCCAGTTCGGTATACAAACGCCATAAGCCCGCCTGTGCTTGTAGTTTTTCCGCCAATACCTGATATAAGCGTAAGGTGATGTCGGCATCTTCGGCGGCATAAGGTGTTGCCTGTTCGATAGCCACTTCCTGAAAGCCAATTTGTTTCACACCTTTGCCGGCCACATCCTCGTAATGGATGGTGTCCACACCCAGGTAGAGCTTTGCCAGATCATCCATATTATGGCGGCTGGCCGTGCTGTTAAGGACATAAGAGGCCAGCATGGTGTCATGGGCAATGCCATGCAGGGCAATGCCATGGTTGGCCAGGACATGGCTATCATATTTAAGGTTTTGCCCCACCTTGGCTTTGGCGGGATTTTCCAGCAGCGGGCGGAGTTTTGCCAGCGTTTCGCTACGGTCAAGTTGTGTGGGAACGCCTGGGTAAGCGTGTGCCAGCGGCACATAAGCGGCCTGGTTTGCGTTCACGGCAAACGACACGCCGACAATTTGCGCCACGCTATAATCCAAGCTGGTGGTTTCGGTGTCAAACGCAAACAGTTCGGCGGCTTCCAGGCGCTTGAGCCAACTATCAAGCTGTGCTTGCGTCAAAATGGTTTCATAAACAGATGCCGCAACTGTTGCTTCGGCAATATTGGTAGGTTCGGGTACTGCGACGCTATCCAAGGTTTTCAGCCAAGACAAAAAACCCAGTTCGGTGAGCAATGTCTGTAAGGTAGGCTTATCGATCGCCTGCTGTTTTAAGTCATCCACCCCAAAGGGCAAGTCCAAATCACAGCGGATAGTCGTCAATTGCTTGGCCAACGGCAGTTGTGGCAGCGCATTGCGCAAGTTATCGCCAATTTTGCCTTTGATTTCTTGGGCGTGGTCGATCAGGTTTTCCAGTGTGCCGTACTGCTCCAACCATTTGGCCGCCGTTTTCGGGCCGACTTTAGGCACGCCCGGGATGTTGTCAACCGTATCGCCCATTAACGCCAGATAATCAATGATCTGCTCAGGCTTGACCCCAAACTTATCGATAACGCCTTGAGCGTCCATACGGGTGTTGGACATGGTGTTTTCTAGGATAATGTCCCCGTTGACCAACTGCGCCATATCCTTATCGCCGGTGACGATGATGACCTGATAGCCCCGTGCTTGCGCACGGCACGCCAGCGTCCCCAAGACATCATCCGCCTCTACCCCCGCTTCCATCAGCAACGGTAAACCCATCGCCCGGATCAACAGATGCAGCGGCTCAATTTGCACCCGCAAATCGTCCGGCATCGGTGGGCGATGGGCTTTGTATTGGTCATACAAGTCATTGCGGAAGGTTTTGCCCGGTGCGTCAAAAATTACCGAGATGTGGTCACTGGCATAGTCGCCCATCAGTTTGCGCAACATATTGCTGACCCCGTAAATGGCGTTGGTCGGCTTGCCGGCGGGGCTGGTCAACGGTGGGATGGCGTGATAAGCGCGGAACAGGAAAGAAGAGCCGTCAACCAAGATGAGGAGGTTGGGGTTGGATAGTGGCATAGGATTAGGTTTTAAGTTGTAAAAAATGATAAAATAAACCGCAAGATAGCACTATAATCCCTATATGCGGAATGGCAAATTTAGGAAGTGTAAATCTTGTTGATAGTAGGCATTGTTTTACCGTAATTAACATGCCGTGTATAGCGTCGAAAAAGTTTACACTACTAAAATGCCAGGGCTGCCAGATCTATCTAGTCATTTGAAAAAAAAAGGGATTAGTCTTTTTGGTTATTTGGTATGTAATATGCTAGGTTTATATCGTTGTTACCATTAACGTCATTTTCAGGTTTTTTGGCAACTAACGGATTTAAATTTTCTGACAAATTATGAGGAAATCGGCTAATGAAAAAGCTAAATAAAGTCTTTAACTGTTCGGCGTTAGCGGTTGCCGCTATGACACTGTGGGCAGGTAGTGCGCAAGCGACCAGCATCAATTTTTTAAATACAGCGGGTGGCTTGTATAGTACGGGCGTTAATAATAGCGGTACAATGCTGACCGACAATGCTTCAGAAACCCATTATACGGTCAGAGCCAGCACGGGAACTGGAACTGCGGGTACAAATGCCGATGCTACTTCCGCATATAATTTTGGTGGTTCATATAGTTCAGGGTTGCAATCGGTAACGTCTTTAAATTTGGGTTCAACTAATGCCACTCAAACTACCGGCTGGGCTGGTTATAATACGACAGGATCAAGTGCGGTGGGTTCTGGTACGGGAGCCTCGGTCAATTTAACAGCAAGTTCTGTCGCTAACGCATCCACTTGGATTTCATTAAATGATTCGGCTACAGGTACTGCTGGAACAAGTCAGTTTTACACATATAGGACTTCGTTCAATTTGTCGGGGATGGATCTTAGTTCGGTGATCATCAGTGGGCTTTGGGCGAGTGATAACAGAGGCAAGGCTATTTATTTGAATGGCACTTTAATTACGACAGCTGATCTTTATGGTACGGGTGTAGCCACTTCGGCTAACTATGGAACAACGGCATTGGCAGCATTCAGTATAAATGGATTCAATAGCCTATTAGTTAACGGAGATAATTACTTGGATTTTGAAATTCGTAATGACTTTCAAGCGGCCACGGGTCTTCGTGTCCAGTTTGATACGGCGCAAGGGAATGCTATTCCTGAGCCCGAATCAATCGTGATGTTGATTATGGGATTAGGTGGGATGTTAGCGGCACGTCGTCGCAAAGCTTAAAAATAAGTGTCTAGTTTTTTTACAAAAAATTATTTGTATTCTAACTTTATCGCATGAAATACATTGAAAGCGGATTATTATTTTAATAATCCGCTTTTTTGTTAGATTGTATATTCAGGTAATTAAAAACCATCGGATGATGGGCTAGTGTGCCAATGACTAAAAGATGTTTTGCACAAAATAGGGTCGATGCTTTTCAGTGAGTTGGCTTGCCTTGATTCAGATGTGTTGGGTTTGTGTTGTAAATGGTGCCATATTTGACTATAAAAGGATGATTGATGAGGATTGTGGCTTTACTCGCAGTACGAAATGAAGCTTATTATATAGAAAGGTGTTTGCAGCATCTTTATGGGCAAGGCATAGAGACTTGTTTGATCGATAATGGATCAACCGATCAAACACTAGAAATAGCAAAAAAATATTTGCAATATGGTGTCTTTCGCATAGAGCATATCCCCTTTAATGGCATATACGAATGGGAAAAAATTCTCCAATTTAAATCCGATCTTGCCAATGACATAAAGGCGGACTGGTTCATACATCACGATGCGGACGAAATCCGCGAAGCTCCAAAGCAATTTTCTAATCTTGCCGAAGGCATAAAGGCGGCCGATGAGCAGGGTTATAATGCCATCAATTCCGATGAGTTGGTTTTTGTACCCATGTCTGATAAAGAGGCTTTTGAAGGATGCGATTACGTTAAGGACATGGTTTTCTACTACCATTTTAAGCCTAAAGAAGACCATAGGGTCAATATATGGAAAAAGACCCATGCTGAGGTTGACTTGGTATCGACAGGTGGGCACTCTGCTTTGTTTGCAAATCGGCATTTATCTCCTGATAACTTCATTCTCCGCCATTATATTCTTTTAAGCAAAAGACATGCCTTTGAAAAATACGGCAGAAGGCAATACGATCCTAAGGAGTTGGCAAAAGGCATGCACCGGAAACGTGCTGCGTTTAATCCAGAACATATGAAATTCCCTCCTGTAACGGCGATGAAAACAATATCAAAAGATGGGGGCTGGGATTTGTCCATGCCCTATACAGATCATCTTTTTATGTGATTTATAAATGTTTAATGGTTAATGGTTAATAATTGTGTTCTTGACGGCATCGTAAACGCTGTTAGATAAATTGAGAAGGTGATGGTTTGACAAATAAAGTATCTTCGCCTGTTGTTATAGGCGGCATTGGCGGAAGTGGCACTCGTATAATTGCGCAAATTTTGAAAGAATTAGGCTTTTATATGGGCAGTGACCTGAATCATGCCAATGATAATTTATGGTTTACTCTGCTTTTTAAAAGAAAAGAAATTTTGTTGGCTTCTGATGATGAGTTTGAAGAGTTAGTGAAGCTATTTGTCAATGCCATGACCTTGGGTGGGGAATTCAAGGAGAATCAAATTGCGTTGATAAAAAGTCTTGCTGAGTTTGATAGGGCTTTGCATCCTTCCCTCTGGTTAAGAGAGCGGGCAGATTCTTTATTGGCAATAAACCCCGTTTCTCAAACAAGCACTTGGGGATGGAAAGAACCCAATACCCATATTGTTATAGATCGTTTAGTAAGCTATTTGCCAAATATGAAATATATCCATGTCATGCGGAATGGTTTGGATATGGCGTACAGCGAAAATCAAAATCAATTGCTGCTTTGGGGTAATCATTTTCTGGAAACAGAATATACAATTTCGCCTTATTACTCATTAAAATATTGGTGCGCTGTCCATAAACGTGTACTTAATGTATGTGGTTCAATGGGCAAGCAGTTTTATTTGTTAAATTATGATGATTTTTGTTTGGATACAAAAAAGGCCATGATGCAGTTATTAAGCTTTCTGGAAATAGATTCATCAGATGCGCAAATTAATAGCTTTTGTCATTTGGTCAACAATCCAGGATCAATTGGACGATTTAAAGCTCATGACGTTAAAGTTTTTGACCCGGCAGACATTCTCTTTGTGGAAAAACTAGGTTTTGATGTTGTTAAGAGCGGCTTGAAAAATGGGGTTGCTTGAAAAATGATTCCTAAAATTATCCACTACTGCTGGTTTGGAAACAACCCTAAAACAGAGATGATTCAGCGTTGTATGGAAAGCTGGCAGAAAGTTATGCCAGACTTTGAGGTTAAGGAGTGGAATGAAAGCAATAGCCCTTTGGATATTGACTATTGTCGGGAAGCAATCGATAAAGGCTTATGGTCAAGGGCATCCAATTATGTCAGGTTATGGTGCTTATATAATGAAGGCGGAATTTACTTGGATACCGATTTCGAAGTTATTAAAAGCCTTGAGCCTTTTCGCAAGCATGATTGTTTTTTGGGTTTTCAACGAAAAGAAGAACATATTGGTTGGGTCAATAATGCCATTCTAGGTGCCGTACAGGGTCATGACTTTTTGCAAAAATGTATGGACAGTACGCTGCAAGTTTATAAAGAGACCGGTGAATTCGTTCGTCAACCGCCTTTAAGCACTATGGTCTTAAGGGAGTTAGGATTGCAATCCTATGGACTGCAAACGATTAAAAACGTAACCCTTTACCCCGTTGAATATTTTTATCCTTATTCGTGGCTTGAAGAATATTCACCTAGCTGTATCCAAGAAAATACCTTTGCCGTTCACCACTGGGCTGGTTCTTGGTTGTAAAAGGATTTGTGTTGTGGATTGAAAGTAGCCGTTTTGCTTTTGGGACACATCAAGTTGTAAACATGTTTTCATTATGGCTATCCATAATTTTGTAATCCAATTGGATAAAGTCATTAGCATAATATGTATTAAACATATCCCTAGCCTCTGTTGACCAAGTAACAGTTTCTCTAGGACTTGAATTTTCCTTATCCAAAATATTAGGGGGTTCAATGTCGAAATGCGCCGCCATTTTACATGCCACTTTTTCTAAGCCCTCCTCAAGTTTGAAAACTTCAACATCAGCGTCAATAAAATCTGTTTGCCGCTGAAAATGATTGTCAAGATGAAAAGGATTAGTTTTTGATGCATTTATACTTTGAATCAACCAATCAGAAAAAACCGCAATTTGTAATTGTTTTTTCTTCATATTCATTAAACGGTAAAAATATTCGCTCTCAATCCTATCATAAGGGTTACGGACCACAGCGAATGACCATTGCCACCCATCCTTACCCAGTAAGATTTTTAAGTCACTGATTGGCATGTGTTGGGGAGTGACCCTAAGGGTGGATGGCGGTGATGGATTGTAGAACGAAACCTTAACATCTTGTTGTTCCAACCATTTTCTTAAACAAGTACCCCCAGTTTTAGGGATATGGACAAATAATAGTTTTACGTTATTTTTTTCAAATAAAGGCATTGAATTTTACCTTAATTACTGGGCTGGAATTTGAAGCCGCGTTATTCTTTCGACAATGCCATCATAAGCTGTCCTCGCGGATGGTTATATTCCTCCGCACAATCTTTTAACTTAAAGCCATGTTGTTCGGCCAAACCTTCAAAAAAGGAAAAAGGATATGAAAAGTCTTTGATGCCAGTCTGCATATATTTTTCACCTTTAAAGTAAGTAAAATAAAAAACTGAATTTTTATGCATTATGTGCCTGATATTTTCAAAGCACTCTTTGATATGTTCAGGCTTTAGGTGGGTAAACACCGATTGGGCAAGAATGAAATCAAATGATTCACGAGGAAATTCGTAAAATTTAAGGTTTTTTTCGCTGACGGACAAGTGGGGGGTTTTTTCTGAAAGCCCCTCTTGTTGGACCAGTTGGTTGGCATATTCAATTGCTCTGACAGATATGTCCATGCCGTAATAGTTATTTGCGTTTAAATATTTGATAAAGTGCCTGCCGCCACGAAGGGTGCCACAACCAATATCCAACATTTTGTGGTGCGGTTGCAGGTTTTTGTTGACCATAAACTCATACTGAAGCAGCCCAATTTCTTCCCACATACCGCCGATAGCTGATTTAGGGTCTTCATTGACACGAATATCCGTATGTTGGCTGTATGCCTCCAAATAGTCGTTCTTCTCGTAAATATCATCAATTTGTTTGTCAGATCCGGTCATAAATTGAGCTTGATTATTTAAAGTGGAGGCTTATAAAAGCTAAACTGTGAATTATTCAATGAAACATAGTGGCCGTTTCAGGTGGTGAGGATACCCTAGCCACACAGATAGCAGTGATTAGCGATACCCCAAGAAAATTCTAAGAATTGATTAATCCACACCAGATAAAGGCCGCTTTTGGGCGGCTTTTTGTGCCTGAATTCGGCAAGGGGTGCGGCTTTATTGCTTGAACTGCGACAAAATTGTAACATTTCCGGCGGGCAATAAAAAAGGCCTACACATAAAATGTGTAGGCCTTTGAATGCTTGGTGCCTCGGGCCGGAGTCGAACCGGCACGGTGTTACCACCGAGGGATTTTAAGTCCCTTGCGTCTACCAATTTCGCCACCGAGGCAATAAAATCATTTGGTGAAGCCGCACATTATATAGCAAGAATAAAAATAAACCAGTGCTGAGGGGAATTTTTTAAGCAAGGTAGGCGATTTTTTGGGTTGGCCTTTGCGGGTGTTTTGGGTTTTGTTTTTAAAACAGCGGCTTGTGGTTACGGTTTAGGGCTTAAATGCGCGGTATTGGGGGTTGTTGGGGGCTTAAATGGCTAGGCCATCACAATTATACGAAGTCCGGCTTTATTTAATCGTTCAGCAATGCTAAATTATAGCTTATTAGATTACTGGGTATTTATGCCCCGTGGTTTATTAACATTTTTTTTTAACTTTTATTTAGGATAATCAAATGGCTTTCGAACTTCCTGCTTTGCCTTATGCAAGTAACAGATTGGTCCCTTATATTTCTGCAGAAACATTAGATTTCCATCATGGCAAGCACCACCAAACCTATGTGACCAACTTGAACAATTTGGTCCCTGGCACCGAATTTGAAGGTCTGTCACTGGAAGAGATTATCGTCAAATCTTCCGGCCCTATTTTCAACAATGCCGCGCAAATTTGGAACCACACGTTTTACTGGAACAGCTTGGCCCCTAACGCGGGTGGCGAGCCTACTGGCGCATTGGCTGAGGCGATCAATGCAAAATTTGGCTCTTTTGCCCAATTTAAAGAAGAATTCACTAAATGCGCAGTCGGCACATTTGGTTCTGGCTGGGCGTGGTTGGTCAAAAATGCCGATGGCAGTTTAGGCTTAGTTAGCACCAGCAATGCCGGTTGCCCATTGACTACCGGCCAAACCCCGTTGTTGACCTGCGACGTGTGGGAACATGCCTATTACATCGACTACCGCAATGCGCGTCCTAAATATTTGGAAGCGTTTTGGGCATTAGTCAACTGGGATTTTGCCGCCGCTAATTTTGCTGCGTAAGCATCCGTTTAAGCGTGTCAGTTTAAGCCTTCTGCATCGCTAAGATGCAGAAGGCTTTTTTATGGGAGAAAGTAATCATGGCTACAGTATTAGTGACCGGGGCTAACCGGGGGTTAGGTTTAGAATTTTGCCGCCAGTATGCGGCGGATGGCTGGCAGGTGATAGCCTGTTGCCGTCACCCTGCCCAAGCGCAGGCCTTGCAAGAGCTGGCGGGGCGCTATCCGACCCTACGCTTGGAGGCGCTGGATGTCGCCGATTTCGCGGCGATAGAGGCGTTGGCGGTTAAGTTGGCGGGGTGTAAGCTTGATGTGTTGCTGAACAATGCCGGAGTTTACCCCGATAACGCCAGCAACGGGTTTGGCCAGTTGGATTATCCGTTGTGGTCGCAATCGTTTGTGGTCAACACCCAAGCCCCAGTGAAAATGGCGGAGGCGTTTTTGGCGCATTTGCAAGCGGGTGAACAAAAGTTGGTGGCGAATGTCAGTAGCCTGATGGGCAGCGTCACTGACAATACCAGCGGCGGCAGCCTGTTTTACCGCTCCAGCAAGGCGGCGTTAAATGCGGCGATGAAGAGTTTGGCGATAGATTTACAGGCGCAAGCGATAGGGATAGTGACCTTGCATCCGGGTTGGGTCAAGACCGATATGGGCGGCCCTAATGCCCTGATCGAGGCGCAGGAGAGCATTGCCGGGATGCGGCAGGTGATCGCGGATTTTTCTTTGCGGCAATCGGGGGCTTTTATTAAGTATGACGGCACAGTGATGCCTTGGTGAGGATTATGCTAAAAACGGTTGTGTTAATGTCGCTGTTGGTGCAGGGTGTGGCTTATGCCAATTGTAAAGGCCCGGAGCCGATGATTACGCCGCCTGTGGGTCATGAGGCTTTTGGTGCCGCTCATGCCAAGGGTGAGCAGATTTATCAATGCACGTTTAACCAGGGCCAATATGCTTGGGAATATCAGGGGCCAGCGGCACTGTTGTATGATAATCAAGGGCGGGTGATCGGCAAGCATTTTGCCGGCCCGACGTGGGAAGCCGCCGATGGCAGCCGTGTGACGGGCAAACTGCTCGGCAAGCTGGAGGTGACAGACGGGGCTATCCCTTGGCTGGTGTTGGAGGTGGTGGCTCATGAGGGCAAAGGGTTGTTGGCACAAACCCGCTTTATCACCCGCATTAAGACCCAAGGCGGCCTACCGCCGGTCTCAGGTTGCAACGGCAACCATTTGGGCGGCGAAAAGCGCGTGGCTTATCAGGCGGATTATGTGTTTTATAAAGCGCGTTAATAAGGTGGGGTGTCTTGTGGTAAGTAAGGGCAGGGCAGCGTAAAAATATAATAAGTGGTCTTTATTAAAAGGTGTTCGTTTAATTAAAAGGGTAAGTGCTGGCCAATTTATATTGACATTTTGTGGTCAATCGTAAAAGCTATGGTGATTTAATGGGCAGGTAATGGTGGCCGCTTGGGTTTATTTTGCCTATTGTTGAAACAAATCCACAACGGCAACCGCAAGGTTTTGTGGGGGCTATGGATACACGCTTCATTTGTCAGATTCACACGTCCACTAATACACACTGGAGATAAAGATGGGACAATCGATGGTATTTAAACGCAGTTGCCTAATGGCGGCCTTACTCATGGGCACCGCTTCCGCCAGTGCCAGTGACCAATGGCCTATGTATCAAGCCAATGCCGCCCATACGGGTTATACCCCTGTCAGCATAACGCCTGCCAATATTGCGTTTAAATGGACAAAACAGTTGGCTACCGTGCCATTAAATCCGGTCACTGCCGCCCAAGGGCTTATTTTTGTGTCCACAATCGGCTATTTTGCTAACCAAAACCTGTATACGCTGGCAAAAAACGGTCAGCAAGCCTGGAAAGTCTCTTATGGGTCGGTGCACTCGGTTAACCCGCCCAGTTATGCTAATGGCACGGTGTATGTGCAAGTAGGCAAAAGCACCACGGGCAACCCTTATTTTTACGGCTATAAGGCGAACAATGGCGCTTTGCTGTTAAAAAGCCTGTTTGAGGCGCAATGGGAGCACTATTTTTCCCCCACCCTTTATGATGGCTCCGTTTATGTCAATGGTGGCTATTATGGCGGCATGTATTCGTTTAATGGCAAAACTGGGGCGCAAAATTGGTTTGCCCAAGAGACGCAGTATGACCAATGGACACCCGCCGTTGATGATAAATGGGCTTATGCTTATGTCGGTGGCACGCCTGGGCTGCATGTGACTGACCGGTTGACCGGCAAGCCTGTTTTCACTATCGCCGACCCCAATTTTCAATGGAATGGCTATGCCATGGATGTGGCTCCGGTATTGGGCGGTGCAAACGATGTTTACACCATCCACGATGGGCGGCTGATTAAGTTTGACACCAGCGGACGTAAGATTGCTTGGCAAAAAGCCAGCTCCTATGCCGGACAACCTACGTTGGCCAATGGGGTGCTTTATGCAGTGTCAGCAGGGGCGTTAGCGGCGATCAATCCGGCGACTGGCAATAAGGTATGGTTATGGGATGCACCGGTCAGCGGCGACTTACAAAGCAACATTATCGCCACTAAGACACATGTATTTGTCGGTACGGCGGACACCACCTATTGTATCGACTTAAAAACGCATCAGAGCGTGTGGTCATATCCTGCCAGCGGTAATTTGACCTTGGCGGAAAGCGCCCTTTATATTGCCGGCAACACGGGTCAATTGACCGCCTTTAAATTAGGTTTGGCTGATTTGTTCGTTCCTGCCAGTCTGCCCATTAAGGCGACACCCGTCAATACCACCAATTCTAGGGCGATAACGGTAACTAATGTCGGCGACAGTGCATTGACCATAAATTCCATCGCTTCCGGTTCGCCTGTGTTTGTGGCAAGTTCTGCCGCCACGCCTTTTGTCTTAGCCCCTAACCAAAGCAAGGTCATTCATATTAGCTTTACGCCAACCAGCGCCACGGCGTTTAGTACGGATTTGGCGATTAACAGTAATGACCCGAACGAACCCATGTCGCTGGTCCATTTGCAGGGCAACGGTATTTAAGGTTCAGTTAATAAGTTTGGCCGTCCGATGGCTAAATCTAACATCCTTGTTGGGTTTAGGCATCGCTGCTTAAGCTCTAGTGAAGCCGCATCCATCCATAGCTGCGGCCCGCTAAGCAAGGGCTTGGGTTGCGGATGTTAAATGACCTATTTAAAGCGACCTGATTCTGAGCAGGTGTCACTTAAGCCTTTACGGATGTAAGTGATGCTTGTAGAGGTGATTGTCGTTCCGGTTTTATCCAGTTTGACGCTACCATTGATGACAATGTATTGGCCTGATACCGCAAACATGCCGTTAATGGCATATTGCAGCCTGTCACCCTTAACGGTGTTCGCCAAAGGTGTCAGGGTGATCGGCAATGAGAACAATTTTTGGGTTCGCGCCGCATCTTTATAGACGGTGATTTGCGTGGCACTGTCCACATATATCCAATAATTGATCAGGTTGTCGGTCGGATCTATTATCACAGGCGATGCACCCGCACAATATTTTATGCCATAAGTATCTACTTTTAACGATTCCCCACCAACTGCCCAAGCTTGGTTGATGGCGCCTAACGCGACAAAACATACGCCGATTGCTAGTTTTTTCAATGACATGATAAATTCTCGTGAATTAAAGTTAAAATACCAACCTTACCATCGTTCCTTGACGTTTGACGGTTAAGGATGTGTGGGTTGGATGCTGGACTGCTGTTTAATAGGCAACAGCCAGACTTTAATAATATACCTATCCCCCTTGCTAAACAATCGAAAATAACCAGTATTTTTGGTAAATAGTAACTTGCCTTCTTGCCCAAACAGGTGCAGCCCAGAGTCTGCACGGTTGCTGTGTAGG
>JACXTQ010000096.1 GCA_016919605.1 Methylovulum sp. | reverse complement strand
TGGTGCACTAACGGGCGGCAAGGGGTGGGGATGAGGGTATGTTCGGGGAAACACGCCGCCAGCCGTTGTAGGGCGATAGCATCGTTCGGGTCATCGTAAACGGGAACCATGACGGCTTGGTTGATAATCAAGAAATTGGCGTAGTTGGCGGGCAGTTGTTGGCCTTCTTCGTCATAAATCTGTTTCTTCATGGGCAGGGGGATAAGCTGGTAGTGCTCGCCCGTGGCGGTGCGCAATGCCTGTAATTGTCCGGCCATGTTTTTCAGGCTGGGATAATGCGGGTCGGTTTCGTCATCGCAACTGGTGTACGCAATGGTATCAGCGGTGCAAAACCGTGCCAAGGTGTCGATATGGGCATCGGTATCGTCACCGGAAAGGTTAGGCTGGTCTAGCCATAATACTCGCCCGACACCGAAGTGCTGTTGCAATTGTTGTTCTATGTCCGCTTGGCTAAGACCTGGGTTACGGTTGGGGTTGAGCAGGCATTGCCGCGTGGTCATGAGTGTGCCAAGGCCGTCACTTTCAACGCTGCCGCCTTCAAGGATAAAGTCCACATCCTGATGGGGGGAGGCTTGGAACAGCGGATCATTTAACAGGGTATGGTTGAGGGCGTTGTCGTAGTCATGCGGGTATTTTTCGCCCCAACCGTTGAAAGTGAAGTTAAGCAGGATAGGCTGTCCGTCACGCTCCACGGTCAAAAAGGCGGTGTCACGCACCCAAATGTCGTTGGTTGTGGCGTGGATAAAGCGGATGTTGTGGATGTCGGCCAGCAAGCTTTGGATGTGTTGCTCGTGGACGGTATCGCGGCACACGATAATCAGCGTTTGGTAGTGGCTAATGGTCTTGGCAATAAAGGCGTATGATTGCTCAACCGTGGCCAAGCGGTTGCTAAAATCGCCGGTTTCATGCGGCCAAGCGATTAAGACGGCGGATTGTTTTTCCCATTCGGCTGGAAAGCGTGTCATTGATACTCCTTAATTGGGTTGGATGGGTTAGATATTTATTAAAACGCTTAGCCGCTTACTGCCGTCGATTGCAGCAGCATTTCTTGGGCATGGGCTAGGGTGTTGGCGGTGATATTGACACCGCCGAGCATTCGGGCAACTTCGTTGATCCGCTCGGCATCGCTCAGTAAGCTGACAGTTGATGAGGTGATGTCGGTTTGGTTGTTTTTCGACACAAACAAATGCCAGTGCGCTTGGGCGGCGACTTGGGGCAGATGGGTGACGCATAAGATTTGGCGGTTATGGCTTAAGCGGCGCAGTTTTTGCCCGACAATTTCGGCGATGCCGCCGCCGATACCGGAATCGACTTCATCAAAAATCATGGTCGGCGTGGTTTTATCATTAGCCGTGGTCACTTGGATGGCTAGGCTGATACGCGACAATTCGCCGCCTGAGGCCACTTTTGCCAAGGCTTTGGCGGGCAGGCCGGGGTTGGACGTGACCAGAAACTCGATTTTGTCATTGCCGTTAAGTTTGGGGGTATCGGTGGTTTGTGGGTTGACCGCCACTAAAAACTCACCTTGCGGCATACCCAGTTCTTTAATGACGGCGGAAATGTGCTGTTGCAGTTTCGCCCCACCTTGTTGCCGCCGCTCGGACAATTGCGCGGCAAGCTGTTGGTAACGGGCGGACAATTGTCCCGTCTGGTTGTGTAGCGCTTCAATGCGCTCACTGCTGTGGGTCAGGTTGTCAAGCTCCTGTTCCAGTTTGGCCAGTTGGGCGGGCAATTCATCGGGGCTGATGTGGTGCTTGCGGCTGAGTTGATGGATGATGCCGAGTTGGGTTTCCACTGCGTCCAGGCGTAGCGGGTCGGCTTCTTGCGCTTCCAAAAACCGCCGCAATTGCAGGGCGGCCTCTTCGGTCTGGATTTTGGCCTCTGCCAAAAGGCTGCTGATGTCGTTGATCTCTGGCGCGTAACGGGCGATTTGCGCCAATTCTGCAAGGCTATGGCCGAGCAGGGTGATGGCGGCGATCTGGTCATTTTCGTACAGGGTATCGACTACGCTTTGGCCGGTGCTTAAAATCTGCCCCAAGTTTGCCAGTTTGCCGTGTTCTTCGTTAATGGCGGCATAGCTAAAATTAGCCATGTCCAGCTCGTGCAATTCGTCAATTTGATAGCGCAACAAGGCTTCGCGCTCGGTTTGGTCGTGCGCGGCCTTTTGTAGGGCAGTCAGTTCCTTGTGGGCTTGTTGCCACTGCCGGAAACAGGCGTTAAGCTCTTCCAACAACGGTTGGTTTTTGGCGTAAACGTCCAGTAAGCGGCGTTGTTCATCGCTATTGAGTAAGGTCAAATGCGCGTGTTGGCCGTGGATTTCCACCAGCTTTTCGCTCAGTGCCTGCAACGCTTGCAAGGTCGCCGGACGGTTGTTGATATAGGCCTTAGAGCGGCCATCATGGTTGATGACCCGCCGGATCAGGCATTGCAGGCCGTTGTCCAACTCATGCTCTTGCAGCCAAAGCTGTGCCAGCGGCGCATCGGCCAAGTCAAATTCCAGATTGATTTCGGCGCGTTTGCAATCGGGGCGCACATAACCGGAATCGGCCCTATCGCCTAAAGCCAGCCCCAAGGCCGTCAATAAAATGGATTTGCCGGCACCGGTTTCGCCGGTCAGCACCGACATGCCTTTATCCAGGTCAAGGTCGAGTAGTTTGACGACGGCTAAGTCAATAATAGTAAGGTTCACTAACATGGCAAGGATGTGTGGTAGCCACTGCTCCAGTTTAATTTGTTCCTGAGGATATGGAAGAAGTCATGGCCTTCCGGGTGTAAGATTCTAATCGGTTTAGGTTCCTGTTTTATTAAAATTTTGTCACTGATTAAAACTTTTGGTATCTCAATATGGTCGCAGGTCACTAAGGCGCTGATTTGCTTGGTTTGGCAAAAACTGATTTCAATTTCCGAACTGGCGGCGATGACGATAGGGCGGTTGGACAAGGTATGCGGATTTAACGGCACTAGCACCAACGCGTTTAACTGCGGCGATAAGATAGGCCCGCCCGCCGATAACGAATAGGCGGTGGAACCGGTGGGCGTGGAAATGATTAGGCCATCGGAGCGCTGCGAATTTAAAAACACATTATCAATTTTGGTGATGATCTCAATCATGCTGGGCGTGACCCAACGGTGGACGACCACTTCATTGACGGCGGTTTCTTCATGGATAATTTGCCCGTCACGGATGATTTTGGTGCGTAGCAGGTAGCGTTTTTCTTCCGTGTAATGGCCTTGCAAGATACGGTGCAATTTTTCCGGCAAATCATCGGGTGAGATGTCCACCAAAAAGCCTAAGCGGCCCAGGTTAATGCCGATAATGGGGATGTCGTAAGCGACCACCGCCCGCACCGCCCCCAAAAACGTGCCGTCACCACCGACCGCAATCGCCAAGTCGCAATGTTGCCCGATAGTCTCAATCGGACACGCCTGTACTGCTTTGCCTTCAAGAAACGGGGCGCAATCTTCTTCAATGATGACCGTACAGTGGGCGGCTTCCAGATAGTCATAAAGCAGGTTCAAAGTCACGCCAATGCGCGGGTCGCTAGACTTGCCGAGAATGCCAATAATCTTGAAAGGAATCTGCATACGCGCTTACGAGAGTTAAAGCGGTTGATTATACATAAAAGTGTGGGGTTGGGTTTAATGGTAGGGGTTTTTCATGCCAAGGTTTGGTGTAAATACCTAAGTCTGTTTTTAAGGCCGCCTCGCAACGGATGTTCGCGTTGATGGCGTTGCGGAGGCAATAAGGGGTTAAAAATAGTAGGGTACGGGCAGGCCGCGTACCTTATGGGCGTGATAGTTTTAAAAAAACGGTATGATAGTCTGTTTAGGTGTCAACACTTGATCCGAATCATGTATTGTTGAAGCTGAACGCCGTTTTTTGCCATCTTGGCTGATAACGTCCATTTCTTTATACTTGATTAAATGTTCAAGTGTTTCCTTGTAAAGGCTAGCGGATGCAGGTGTCGTATTGCAAGTGGTTGAAAACAGCTCGCCAAAGGTCATGCCTCCGGGTGCGGGGTGTATCAATCTTGGTAGCTGTTCAGCCAATGCCGATATGCTTTTATTTTTTGCTATTTCATCAAAACAATGGCCAAGCTGGGTTTGCCCGCTAAGGCCATCATCCCATTCTGGATCATAGCCCAGCATATCAAACATTTCTATACCCGCACCGCCATAGTGGATAAAGTAATTGTTTTTATCCCAGTGCACTTGAGCCATTACATCGCGTGCCCTGGCTCGTTGGGATAGATGGATTAGCCAGTAGTCGCCATGCCCTTGGTTAGAGCGGATAAAAAAAGGCGTGTAGTATCTTGCCCCACATGCGGCAACATAATCTTTATATAAGCAAGATTGGATATAGAGCCGCCAATCTTTTTCATTTGATTTAATATCCTCTATTGTCCGCCCTTTCAACACTTCGGGCACACCTATTTTATTGAGTTGGTTTTGGGCGGCATTGCCTTTATCGCTAACATACGTTAATAACGCATCCACGGCAAAAGTAAGGATAATTTCTGCACCAGGCAGGTGCTTGATAATTTTATAAACGAGTCCGATAGGCACGTCTGAATAGCCGTATTGATCCAGCAAAAAAAGGGCGCGTGTCGCTTGGGGCGTTTTTTTCTTTACCGATTCAATAATTGAATCGGCTTGTGAGTCGAACGTTTTGTTTAGGATAAAAATGTTTTCCCCTATCAACCCCCCATAGTTACGCCGCTTTATTTCAAGCTCAAGGAAACTGGCGGTTTTTTTATCTTTTTCGATAAAAATATAATCAACGTCCAATTTGATAGGCTTTACCCTCGTTTGCTGTAAATGGAACTCCGCTTCTTTAATGGCTTCAAGTATCACAAAAGGGGAGCCGAGAGTTTCCTTTTTATCTACTTCATGGCGATAAACGCCACCACCGGAAAATCCGTCAACAATCGTTAGCTTAAAAACCTCTTGGCTGGGGTGTAATGTCAGTTTTTTAATGTAGGCTATGAGGTAAGCTCTAAGAATTTCATGTTTGGCGATGCTATGTTGTTGGATAATCGGTATTTCTTTGCCTATTTCCCATCCATAATGTTTTCTGGTCACATTATTCTCGCTTCTGCTGGTTGTGTAGCAATAGCCCCAGGCATTTGATCCCAAGTGCGTCCATTTAATACACGACCATTATCCTTTTTCGCCCTTTTTTTGCCATCAACCCCCCAGCCACCCCATTGTTTGAAAAAGAAAGCGACATTGTCTTTTTCGCATTGTAGCCTGATATTTTCAACCCATTCTTCTTTCATGGGACGGGCTTTGACTCCTGACTCCCCCCCTACAATAACCCAATGGATACCCGCCAAGTTGATCGGCCCAAGATTCTCAAGCAAAGGCTCTATTGATAAAAACCGGATGCCAGTGTCTATTTCGCGCAGGTAGTCAATTCTTGGCAGCCCATATTCACGGTCTTCAACCGAAACGCCAAGCCAAACATTTTTTGGACAAGTCCGAGTTGAAAAATAATCTGTCAGCCGTTTTGCCCGTTTTGTCAGTATTTGGTAAGTATGTTGAGGCGTTCTTTCTATGACTGAAAATATCTCATCGATAAAGCTATCGGGTATCCCTTCATGGAAGAGGTCGCTCATAGAATTGACAAAATAAATGGTTGGCTTTTTTCTTAATAAGGGCTGTTCTATCCTGTAAGGATGGAGCGTTAGCTGGAAGCCGTTGGCATATCCTGCCGCGCCCATGAGTTGAAGCCTTCCTGCCATTGTTTCAGCATAACAATGCTTGCAACCGGGGGATACTTTTGTGCATCCAGAAACGGGATTCCACGTCTGTTCTGTCCATTCTATGCTTGATTTATTGCTCATGATCGGCCTCGTTCCGAATAGCTGTTTATCTGTCTATCAGAAGATAATAAAGGATTCTTAATATTTTGCTGTTGGCAAATAATATTTTTTTTATGCCTCTACTTTATCACCCAAACCTACCCCTACTAAATTTTTTTAATCCTGCCTAAATAAAGTCACGGTGCGCAGCGTATGTCAGCTCTGGGAATCGCCGATTTATTCAGCGATTCCTTAAGCAAAAGGATAATCATAATCCATAATTAACGGCGCATGGTCGGAAAAACGCTGGTCTTTGTAGATGCGGGTGGTTTGTACTTTGTCTTTTAAGGACGCGCTGATGATTTGGTAGTCAATGCGCCAGCCGACATTTTTGGCCCAGGCTTGGCCTCGGTTTGACCACCAAGTGTATTGGTCGGCCTCTGGGTTGACCAGTCGGAACCCATCTTGCCATTGGCCGTCGGCAAAGAGCTGGCTTAACCACGCGCGTTCTTCGGGTAGGAAGCCGGAGTTTTTGACGTTGCCGCGCCAGTTTTTGAGGTCGATTTCCTTATGGGCGATATTCCAGTCGCCACAGATGATGATGTCGCGGCCTTCTTGGGCGCGGGTTTGCAGGTAAGGGCCTAGGCGTTCCATGACCTGGAACTTGATCGCTTGCCGCGCAGGGCCTGAAGACCCGGACGGCAAATACAGGGAGATGACGCTGAGTTTGCCGAACTGGGCTTCTATAAAGCGGCCTTCGCTGTCAAAGTCCGCCCAACCAATGCCGTTGATGACGTTGTCCGGCAGTTTTTTGCAGTACAGGGCCACGCCGCTATAGCCTTTTTTTTCGGCATCGTGGTAGAAACAATGATAGTTTTCGGGGTGGAAAGGGTCGGTGGGGAGTTGGTGCAATTGCGCTTTGGTTTCTTGGATGCAGACCACATCAGCCTGTTGTTGCTGCATCCAAGCGAAGAAGCCTTTGCGTTCAGCCGAGCGGATGCCGTTGGTATTTAAGGTGATGATGCGCATAAGATTATTTGTAGGTTGCGGTTTTTTGCATAAAACCGTATTATAGATGGTTCTTTAATAAGTATGTAGCCCGTTTGCGGCTAATGTGAAAGCGATATGAAACCAGATATTCATCCAAACTATAAACAAATTACCGTAACTTGCGGTTGTGGTAATTCTTTTGTCACTGGCTCGGTAATAGCAAAAGACCTGCAAATTGAGGTTTGCTCATCATGCCATCCTTTTTATACAGGTAAACAACGTGTGGTTGACACCGCAGGCCGCGTTGACAAATTCCGCAAAAAATACGGCAAATAACCCGCCGTATGCTCTGGCGGAAACCTGCCGCCGGAAACAGCCCCAAGCCAGATACCAAAGAAAAGCCCGCCAACCCTTCGCAAACGATGGGGTGGCGGGCTTTTTTGTG
>JACXTQ010000095.1 GCA_016919605.1 Methylovulum sp. | reverse complement strand
CCTGCCGCGCTTTTATCATCGCATAGCGCTCCCATTCTCGCGCTTGGGTCAGGTAATACTGTTCCATGCCATCAAAAGTCATAATGATGGCACCGCTGTCGCCAAAGGGTCTTAGGCGGGTGTCAGTGCGGAAGACGAAGCCATCCACAGTGATGTCGTCGAGCACTTTCACCAAGCTTTGGCACAATCGGGTGAAAAATTCGCCGTAAGTGGTGGCTTTTTTGTCAAGCAATACCCCATCTTCAGGATAGGCAAAAATAAGGTCGATGTCCGAAGAGTAGTTGAGTTCGTGGCCGCCCAATTTGCCCATGCCCAACACCACCAGTTGTTGTGGGCTGCCATCCGGCAATAATGGTGTGCCGCGCCTGTTGCAGGCCTGTGCGTAGAGAAACTGCAAGGCGTATTGGATACAGGCTTCCGCCAATAAGGACACGTCCAACAAGGTTTCCGGTAGCGTCGCCCATCCCGCCAAATCCCGCCAAGCAATCCTGATCATCTCCCGTCGTCTAAATTGCCGCAGCCCGCGCATCAGTTCCGCTTCATTCTGAGGGCTTAAGCGGTGAAGTTTTTCCTGATAAGCCTGTTGGCTATAAATAACATACAAGTCCCCAGAGGTGTGCAAATCAAGCAGCATGTTGGGTTGTCGCAAGCAACTTTCTGCAACAAATTGACTACTTGCCCAAACTTGGGGCAGACTATCGTGCAAGTGTGGTGCATTGGCCACATCGATTGCAAGCAAATCGGGCGCGGTGAATTTCTTCTGCCATTGTTGTATGAATAGATCAACAGCGGCGCGTAAATCAGCGGGCAGGTCTGGCCGTTCAGAAGTTGGCTCATTATTCTGTGACATAGTCGATACGGGGTTAGGTAAAAATCACCCCATCATACCCAAAAACCTCACAGATATTAATCCGGGCGATAAGTATAGTGTGGCTAACAGGTTGGCTGAAATATTGCGTGTCAAAGCCGACCTTGACTAGGAAACATCAAAACTATAAAGCCAATAGCACTAAGCGTTGGCAAGAAAAGACGTTATCACTTTATGAATACTATTTTAGATATTTTTAGCAATCCTGATCTAAACACGCAGTTATTGCAAGAATTAGAAGCTACACCTGACCCGCGTAGCCGTTATATTATTGCCATGACCCCCCGTTCAGGCAGCACTTATTTGTGTGATGTCATCAAACAGACCCGACGTTTGGGTAAGCCCCAGGAAATACTGGGTGCGATTGCCGTTTCTCATCGGATCACTAAAACTATGCCAGGACGCACCACTGATGAATATCTGCGTAATGGTATACGAATTGCCAGAACCGCCAACAATGTGTCCGGGCTTAAGGCCAGTTGGTTCCAATTTGAAAAATTTACTGAGGTGATGGCGGGGAAACACTATTTAAAAGGCTTTAAATATGTTTACCTAACCCGCCGTGATTTGGCGGCGCAAGCGGTGTCCTTATATAAGGCGGCATCCAGCGAGGTCTTTCATAGCCATGTCAGCCCTAGCGAAGCCGCATTAGCCAAGCTTGACGCATTGGATTATGATTACCATGCCATTAAAGGCTGGTACGATCATATTGTCGCCCAAGAAAAAGGCTGGCAACGGTATTTTTTTGAGCATCGAATTTACCCCTACTGCCTCAGTTACGAAGACATTGAGGAAGATATTCTGATGGTGCTCAAACGCTTGGCGATGTATGTGTCAGTTAACCCTGACAATATCCAGTTGCCGACCGAACCCTCCGCTATACAAAAATTGCGTGATGACCGTAGCCGTGAATGGACGCAGCGTTTTCGAACTCAATTGACGTTAAATCTGGCCCATTAAGGGCGCGAATAAGCCCGAACGTGCGATAATCGGCTTTTTATCCGCACGTTTCCCTGTCATGTTTGTTATCCATCTCGCTGTTATGCTGGCACTGGGCGTAGCCACCTTCGCGCCGTCTGTTTATGTCGAAGCTTTAACTAGGACGTTAAAAACGCCATTGCAACAAAAAGGCTCAGCTTTGTTGCCGTTTATGGTTAACGTGCCATCGGGTTGCTTTTTTATGGGCAGTCCAGATACGGAGGTTGAGCGTGCCGCTAATGAAACCTTACACCGAATCTGTCTGCCGGGTTTTAAGCTTGGTAAGTATGAGGTTAGCGTGGCGGAATTTAAGCAGTTTGTCGATGCCACCGGCTTTGTGACCGATGCTGAACGCAATACGCAAGAGCAAGGCTGTTGGAGCTATGACCATACTAGCGAGCCCCATTGGAATTGGTGGCCTTGGGCAAATTGGCGGCTACCCGTTAAGGACTTGGCAAGCAAGCCTGGTTATCCGGTAGGTTGCGTCAGCTTTGTTGATGTGCAAGCTTATATTGATTGGTTAAATAAAGTCTCTGGCCAGCATTACCGCTTGGCCACGGAAGCCGAATGGGAGTATGCCGCTAGGGCGGGCACGGTAACTGCCCGTTACTGGGGCAATAATCCCGACATCGCGTGCCGCTATGCCAATGTCGCCGATAAGAAGACCATTAAGGAGCTGTTTTGGCCACAGTTGCATAATTGTGAGGACGGACGGTTTTTTTATGCCGAAACCGGCTCGTTATTGGCAAATACCTGGGGCTTGTACGATATGCTCGGTAACGTCTGGGAATGGACGTGTTCGCGCTATGAAGAAAATTATAAGGGTTCCGAAGACGTTTGCCTTAAAGTCAAGCCCGATGCTGAGGCGTTGTTGGTGCAGCGTGGCGGCGGCTGGAATGCCGACGCGCCTCGAGTCCGCGCCGCTTACCGCAATTGGGGGACGGCTTGGGCGCGGCAAGCGAATCTGGGGTTTCGGTTAGTGGCAGAGCGTTAGCTCACTTAGGTAGTGTTACTCAAGGCTATCTGTAGTCGATTTTTCAGAAGCCGCTGGGGAGGCTTCGATTTTACCGCTATCAGCAGGCGGGGTGTCGTTTGTCGGCGCTTCACCCCGTGTCCCTGCCGAACCGACATCTTTAGTAGCCATCAGTAGTTTTGCATCAGGCCCCATAGGTACGGAAAAATCCGTTGAGGAAATAATGGCCTTGCTGGTCGTATCGATTATGCGCAAGGATACATAGGAGTTTTTCTTGCCAGGGGCGTAAACACCGCCAACCAAGACTCCCGCATGGTAACGTTTAAGCATTTTTTT
>JACXTQ010000094.1 GCA_016919605.1 Methylovulum sp. | reverse complement strand
GGTGGCGGTCGGACAGGCTTGGACGCAGGCGCCGCAAGACACGCACTCGGAATCCATAAACGCTTGGTTCTGGCTGGGCGACACTTTCGAGTCAAAGCCACGGCCATCAATAGTCAGGGCAAAGGTGCCTTGGGTTTCTTCACAGGCCCTAACGCAACGTGAACAGACGATGCACTTGCTAGGGTCGAAAGTAAAATAGGGGTTGCTGGTGTCCTTAACCGCATCTAAGTGGGTTTCCACCGGATTGTAACGTACTTCGCGCAAACCGACCGCACCCGCCATATCTTGTAACTCACAATCGCCATTGGCGGCGCAAGTCAAACAATCTAAAGGATGGTCGGAAATGTACAATTCCATAACCCCACGGCGCACTTCGGCCAGACGCGGGTTTTGGGTGGTGACTTTTTGGCCTTCGGCGACAGGTGTGGTGCAGGAGGCGGGCATACCGCGCCCGCCTTCAATTTGCACCAGACACAAACGGCAGGAGCCGAACGGCTCTATGCTGTCAGTCGCGCACAATTTGGGGATGTCGATGCCGATACTGGACGCGGCACGCATGATGGATGTCCCAGCGGGTACAGAAACCTTAAAACCATCGATTTCTAGGTTTACCGTAGCGGTGGCTTTGCTGGCGGGCGTGCCAAAATCTTGTTCTTTATTCATGCTCATGGTGGTGTCCTCTCGCTGGGCTTTTGTTCGTTGTTGCTGCTTAAATTAAAGGGTCGCTACGCATAGGCAACCGAAGGGCAGGGAGCCTATGGATCAGTTGCAGGTATTGTGGCAATTATAACTAAATATACGCCGGGCAATACGCTTGTCTAGTGGGTCGGGGCTTCCATCGTGTTTGCAATTGGCCACGCATTGGCGTGATTGCCATACCTATTTGTCAATTTGAGCCAAATCTAATCCAGACTGCTTTTCTATGGCTTTCAATGTACCAATAGGTAATATTTTTCCTTGATGAAAGGGAACAATAACCGTTCTTTTTGTAACCGGACTGAAAAACTTAATGTGCGATCCTGTTTGGGAAACTTCTTTAAAATCATTTTGAAGTAGCGTTTTTATGATTTCCTTTGCGGTTAATCTTTTTGCCTTAGGTGACATTAAATCACGAATTCCATAAATTCATGGCTTTCAATCACCGTATCTTTAGCCAAAAATTTTTCTGGTATTGGCTCAAGCATTAAAGCAATGGCTTCCTGTAAGCTTTTAATGGCTTCTTCTTTTGTTGTGCCACAAGAAGAAACAAAATTTAATTCAGGGCAAGTGGCAGAAAAGCACTGCGCTTCTGTGTCGAATTCAATAATCGCCCGCAGTATCATCTTCTCTTTCCTTTCCGCCAAAACTTATGGTTTCCTGCTGCGACACCAAGCAGGATGCAGATGCAAAGATAGTTACATCTGTATCCATTCAGCCTTGGTTATCGCCACTGTTCAACCAGCATACTAAGCTCTTGGTAAACTTAAGCCTTACGCTTCAACCCCAAAATCTTGCGGGAAATGGTTTAACGCGCTAAGCACAGGGTAGGGGGTCATGCCGCCTAAGGCGCATAGCGAGCCGTTTAATAAGGTATCGCATAATGAACGCAATAAAGGCACATTTTTAGCCAAATCCTTGCCTTGGATGATCTCGTCCATCAACTCCATGCCACGGGTCGAGCCGATTCGGCACGGTGTGCATTTGCCGCAGGATTCAATGGCGCAAAATTCCATGCTGTAACGGGCCAGTTCCGCCATGTCGGCGGTGTCGTCAAACGCCACCACGCCGCCGTGGCCGACCACCGCCCAAATGGCGGCGAAGGATTCATAATCTAAAGGGGTGTCAAATTGCGATTCGGGCAGGTAAGCGCCTAAGGGGCCACCGACTTGCACCGCTTTAATAGGCCGTCCGCTGGCCGAACCGCCGCCGAAATCATAAAGCAATTCGCGCAAGGTCAAGCCGAAGGCCAATTCGACCAAGCCGCCGTGTTTGAGGTTGCCTGCCAATTGGATCGGTAAAGTGCCGCGTGAGCGTCCCATGCCAAAGTCGCGGTAATAGTCGCCGCCTTTGTCGAGGATAATTGGCACGGAGGCCAAAGAAATGACGTTGTTGACGACGGTAGGTTGGCCGAATAGACCTTTGATGGCGGGCAGGGGCGGCTTAAAGCGCACTAAGCCGCGTTTGCCTTCCAGGCTTTCCATCAATGACGTTTCTTCACCGCAGACATAAGCGCCCGCGCCTAAGCGCACTTCCAGATGGAAGGCTTTGCCGCTGTTTAGGATAGTGTCACCCAAATAACCGGCCTGATAAGCGCTGTCAATGGCGGCGGTCAAGGCTTTATGGGCATGGGGGTATTCAACGCGCAGATAGATATAGCCTTGGGTGGCGCCAACCGCCAAACCGGCGATGGTCATGCCTTCGATTAGCACGAACGGGTCGCCTTCCATGACCATCCGGTCGGAGAAGGTGCCGGAGTCGCCTTCATCGGCGTTGCAAATGATGTATTTTTGCGCGGATGCGGTGTTCAGCACCGTGTTCCATTTGATGCCGGTAGGGAACGCCGCACCGCCGCGCCCACGCAGGCCGGAGTCGGTGACGGCCTTGACGATATCGGCTTGCGCCATGGCTAAGGCATTGTTCAAGCCGCGATAGCCGTCATTGGCAAGATAATCGTCTAGGCTGATAGGGTCGGTTTTGCCGATACGCGCAAAGGTCAGGCGCTGTTGTTTTTTTAGGTAGGGCAATTCTTCGGTCAAGCCTAAGGATAAAGCATGATCGCCGCCATTAAGGAAATCGGCTTCGAACAGGCTGGCGACATCTTGGGCTTGCACAGGGCCATAGGCGATGCGGCCTTGTTCGGTGGCGACCTCAACCAGTGTCTCTAGCCAGAACATACCACGTGAACCGTTGCGTACCAATTGGATGGTTATACCGCGTTGTTCGGCTTCGCGCAGAATGGCGTTGGCGACACGGTCGGCGCCTAGGGAGATGGCGCTGGAGTCACAAGGGACGTAAAGGGTCTTTATCATGCCGCAGCCTCCGTGTTGGCGATAAGTTCATCAAACAGTTCAGGGGATACCCGTCCATAAATGTCCGCGCCGATTTGCAGGGCAGGGGAGCAGGCGCAGTTGCCTAGGCAGTAAACAGGTTCTAAAGAAAATTCGCCATCGGCGGTGGTTTCATGGAAATCAATGCCTAGCTTGGCTTTGACGTGCGCTTCTAGGTGTTTTGCGCCCATAGCTTGGCAAGATTCGGCACGGCAAAGCTGGATGGTTTGTTTGCCCGGCGGTGTTTCACGGAAATAGTGGTAAAAGCTGATGACACCGTGGACTTCGGCGCGTGACAAGTTTAAGGCCTTGGCTATAACGGGGACGCTATCGGTGGGGATATAACCCAGCGCATCCTGCACGCCGTGCAGGATCGGTAACAGTGCGCCGGGTTTGTCTTTAAGGGCAGCGGTGACTGCCTGCACTGTTGCTAGCATAGTGCTTGTGTCTGTCATAATTCTCTCACGGTAGTGAATCCCTGCTTAAAAACAACGGCCTATCCTGGGCGTTGTGGATTAAAAAAGTGATGTGAAAAACAGCAATGTAACGATATTGTACTCCCTAGCATAGCACAAGAACTTTTATGTGTAAAAAACACAAAACCTGCAATGTTGGTTATGCTTAAGCCTTGCTGAGGCAGTGCTTTCCTTCTATAAAATAGAAGGAAAGCCACTGGGATAGTTCATTTTTATGCTGTCAGTTTGCTAAGGGTTATGGGTTAACTTAGCTGTCATCAACCAGATTGGCGAGGCTGGCGAGTTTTTCGGTCAGTTCGGCCAATTCGGCAGAGGTTTCAGTGCGAACAGTGGCATGGGCGACTTTACGGCCTGTACGCGGTTCTTTGCCGTACAGGTGCAGATGCACTCCAGGAAGGGCCAGAATGTCGGCATTGTCTGGAAGGCCGCCGATAAAGTTGACCATCGCCGCTTTGTCCACGGCGGCGGTCGAGCCTAAGGGCAGGCCTAAAATCGCCCGCAGGTGGTTTTCAAATTGGCTGGTTTGGGCGCCTTCAATCGTCCAATGCCCCGAATTATGGACACGCGGGGCGAATTCGTTGGCGATTAGCGTCCTTTCGACTTCAAACAGTTCCAAGGCCAAGACCCCGACATAATCCAAGGCGGTCAGCAAGCGGGTGATGTAGGTCTGTGCCTGTTCTTGCATGGCATCGTCAGTGGTGCATTCGGACACCCGTAAAATGCCGCCCTGATGTAAGTTTTCGGACAGTGGATAATAGACGATGTCACCTGCGGTGTTGCGGGCGGCAATGATGGACACTTCACGGGTGAACGGCACAAATGCTTCGACAATGGCGGCCACACCCGCCAGTTTTTGCCAAGCGCTGTCCAAGTCGGCAGCCGATTGCAACACCGATTGGCCTTTGCCGTCATAGCCTTGGGTACGGCTTTTCAATACCGCCGGATAACCGATGTCGGCCATCACCGCGTGTAAATCGGCCAAGCTATCGACTGGCGCATAAGCGGGGGTGGCGATACCGATACCATTAAAAAAGTTTTTCTCGATGAGGCGGTCTTGGGCGACCGCTAAGGCTTTGGGTGAGGGGTGTACTTGTGTGTGCGTGGATAAAAAATCGGCGACGTTGGCGGGCACGTTTTCAAATTCATACGTGACTACGTCCGCCCGTTCGGCCAGTTGCGCGAGCAGGGCCAGGTCGTGGTAATCGCCCTGTAGATGCTCGCCTAAGCGGTTGGCGCACGCATCCGCCGCTGGATCTAAAAAAATAAATTCCAGCCCCAACGGATAACCCGCTAAAGCGATCATTCGGGCGAGCTGTCCTGCCCCCAATATCCCCACTTTCATAAAACGTCAAACCTCTCTTGGATCAGCATGAGCCAACACGGTTTCGGTTTGCTCATGACGAAAACTAACTAATGCGTCCCGGTATTGGGCGTGTTTGTTGCTGATGATGGCCGCAGCCAATAAGGCGGCATTAACGGCGCCCGCTTTGCCGATGGCCAAGGTGCCGACCGGAATGCCCGCAGGCATTTGCACAATCGACAATAACGAATCCATGCCGTTTAGGCTTTTTGATTGCACGGGCACGCCCAACACGGGTATGACGGTTTTGGCGGCGGTCATGCCGGGCAAGTGCGCGGCCCCGCCCGCCCCGGCGATAATGACTTCCAAGCCCCTGGCGGCGGCGGTTTCGGCGTAAGAAAAAAGCTTGTCAGGGGTTCGGTGGGCTGAGACGACTTCGACTTCATAAGGGATACCCAGTTTGATTAGGGTCTCCTCGGCAAAGCACATCGTTTCCCAGTCGGAAGTCGAACCCATGATAATGCCCACCAATGCGGTCATGATGACTCCTTGTTATTCATTTTTAAGTGTAAGCGATGTCTGGACAAAATTTAAAGTCGGTTAGTATCGCATAAATAATGGCTAAATGTTTCCAAAGTTATTTGGCAGATGCCTATTAATCAAAAATTAGTTTGCCATTATTAAAAATAAATGTATACTGTTCGGCTCAACAGTGGAGCGGTAGTTCAGTTGGTCAGAAT
>JACXTQ010000015.1 GCA_016919605.1 Methylovulum sp. | reverse complement strand
GCACGTTCTAGCACTTGCCCGGCACTACCCCCCATAAGGACTTATTCCCCTTCCCCCATAAACATCAACATCTCATCGGTGCGGGTGTAATCGCTGGTTTTATAAACCAGATGGTCGTCAGCATTGGCAATGACAAAAAACGGTAGCCCCACTTTCAATTCGGGGTAACGCTTATCCTTTTGGAAGGTCTCAAATTCGGGATCGCTATCGTAAATTTTTAGCAACACCATTTTTTTCAGCCCTTCAATCAAGTTACGGTCAGTTTGGGTCAGATGCTCAAAGGCCTTGCAGTTGGCGCACCAGTAGGCGAAAAAATCCACAAAAATCGGCTTGCCTTGCTCGCGGGAAGCTTTAATAGCATCTTCGTGGTTCAGGTACCAAGTTAGCTCGCCTTTGGTTTCTGTGGCAACAGTCGCCACCGGATTTGCCGACACCATGACCGCAGACATTGCCGGAACGGACGCTGAAAAAACGCCCTGCGCCAACACCAAACCGCCCACCAGTGCGAACAGGGCAAATAATGAACGCTCCATGCGCCGGACGCTGTGCATGTCTTCGCCTTCCCATAAGTGATAGAGCGAAAACAACAACAGCAACGCCCCGAAAAACACCAATTGGATGCCCTCAGGCTTAAAGCCATAACCGGACAAGCCTTTTTCCAAATAAGTATAGGCAAAATAAAGGATCAAAAACCCTAATACCCATTGCACATAGCGCATCCAAGCACCCGATTTAGGCAGCCTGACCCCAAACAACCCGATCAACAAAAACGGGATGCCTAAACCCAATCCAAACGCCAACATTTTTAGGGCGGCTATTAGGGTGGACAACCACGTCAAACCATCGGCCTGACTGGCAATACCGACCAAAATACCCACTACAAAGGGGCCGACACACGATGAGGACAACAACCCCGCCCCCATGCCCATAATAAAAGTGCCGACAACACCTGGGGTTTTCTCGCCGAGAGCGTTACCGCTGAACAAGGGGATGTGGATAAAACCCGCCGTTGCCAAAGCCAGCACCAAAAACAGCAAGGCCAGCAGCAAGTTAGTCATAGGCAAACGCAGCACTTCGTTAAATGCCCCGCCTGTCGCCGCTGCAATCAGGCCAAACAAAAAATAAATGCTGGCCAGCCCGACATAATAAACGGCAGGATGCAAGGCGCGATGAGCCGTGCCTTGTGAGCGTCCGGCAATAATGCTCGCGGTGATAGGGTACAGTGGATAGACGCACGGCAATAAACTCGCCAGCAAACCACCCAGCATCAGAAAAACATAAGCGCCAACAGAAGACTGGTTCGAGGCCAAATGACCTTCAACCCAAGCGTTCATACTGGTCAGGACTCCCTCCGCATGGGCAGAGGTGGTGGCCATCAACAACACAATGGCGGAATACAGGGGGTTCATAAGCAAAATCCTCAGCAGCGGCGCGGGGTTAGCCGCGCCAGAATAAAGGCTATCGCCTTAACTTTTGACTTGGGAGAGCATATAAAACATCTCACGCGCAATCTGCTCGGTGCGCTCATCGTAACGCGCGGTTTCTTCGGGTGTATTGTCGGCAACCTTTGGGTCTTCATAATGGATGGGGATACGCAAGGTGCTGCCTTCGACAACCGGACAGTTTTTGTCCGCTTGCGAACAGGTCATCAGCGCGGCATAGTTGTCCTTAGGGTTGCCATCGGCATTGTAGACTTTTGAAAAAGCGCGGATATCCGGTTTGGTTTCGGAATATTTGACCAGATAAACAGGATTTTTACCGCCTGTCGAATCCGTCAAGCTAAAGCCCACGCGCCGTAAGGCATCCACGGTGCGGCTGTTCATCGCGGTAGCTTCCGTACCGCCCGAAAACGCCTGAACCCCCTCCACACCATAAAAAGCGGCGGCAGTTTGCGCCCAGATTTGCCCCAGATGGCTACGGCGTGAATTATGGGTACAAATAAACGTCAGTTGCGCCGCCTCACCCGCCTGGATTTTTGAGCGGATAAACAAGGCCGCCTTTTTCAATTGCTGTTGCCGTTCGGGGGGGATTTGCCCAAATTCATGGGTAATTTTGCTGATATAAGGGTGTATTTTTGGCAAGACATCATCCGGGCTGGCATTTGCCATACCGATAAAGCTAAATCCCAAGACAATGGTGCAAAAAAATGGGGCAAAACGGTGGCTTCTGAAATTCATGATAAATCCTCTGTAGATAACGGTGTCAATGACTGCCGTTCAACCGTGGCAGCCATCAGTGGCCTGATAGACCACTGGCGGACATTCGCCCGGGTTGGCGGCAAAGCGTCGAAGGATTGCGGAACGTTTTTTTAAATCGCCAATAAGATCGCCAAATCCATCAGTGTCGGCCTGCAAGCAGTGCAAATTTGCCAATAGCACCGGATGCGTGGGTTCAGGCAAACTGTAGACCATCCAAACCCCTTCCCGCCGCGCGCCCACAACACCCAATTTTTTCATATACTGTAGTTGTTTGGACGTTTTGACCTGGGTTTCACCAAGGATTTCTTGCAAATGACACACGCACAACGGGCCTTCTTTAAGCAGGTTGAGTATCCGCAAGCGTTGCACATCACAAAGGCATTTATAAAGGTTAGTTAATTCCACACTCTACATATACTTCTTATTGCATATATTAAAAAACGAATATGTCATTTTAATGACAACAGCTGGGTAGCCGTTACAAATCCGCCGACATCACTGGTATTTCAGGCCGTAAGCGGGGCTGGCACGGACAGCTGTCATCTTCAGCACTAGGCTTTGAATTATGGGCAAGTTATAATTCATCGTTAAGCGACATTTTCATTTTAAGATCCCTTATCAATATGGCCACCAAAAAAACTTGGCAATTCACCCCCGCCAAAAAAATTAAACCAACCGTCCCCGAATCAGTAAAACTAGTGCTACAGGCAAAAGCCGACCAACTCATTGCCGAAGTGCTTAAGCCTAAACATATAATGCCCCCGCCCGCCGACCAGCGGTTCAATTATCTCGCCGATATTGGCAGCAAATGGTATCGGAGTTATTTTTATTTTTGTGCGACCTACAACTGTCCAGGGCCCACTGCCATAGCAACCTCTTTTGAGACCAAGTTCACCCGCATGGAATATGTCGGCGATGACACATTCAATCTTGCCTATATGCGCCATACTGGCCAATGGTTTGAAGTGTTTCAAGGCATTTCAATGGACAAGTGCCTAATGTCTTAACCGGAACCTTGCCCTCTGGGCAAATCCTCAGCCTTAATAATCAAATTTTTAGTGATGACAGGCCTGGACCCTATTAAAGGAACTTCGCCACCCTGCTCGATTTTATCGACCCTAAAGGCATTCCCGTGACCGGGAAACAGCATTTATTGCCGATCAAGGCACTTCCGCACCTCAACCAACTGATGTCCAAGCCTTTAAACGATCATTTGTATGAATTTATTTATAAAAACCGCTATGGCTTAGAAGAACGCGTTAGCCACCCTTATGAAAACTCATGGCCTAGCACCGAAGATTGCACTGTGGGCGAACTGCCTCTTTATAAAGGCATGGAACTGGCCTTCCATTTTGATTTTGGTGATGATTGGCGATTCCAATTAGTGGTCGAAACCCTCACTGACAACGATGGCCGTTATTCAAAGACAACCCTCCTTGAACAACACGGCACACCACCCAAGCAATACCGCGACTGGGATGATGAATGAAAGCACGCAGCAACATCAAGAAATTGTAAAGCCGTTTTTATCCCACTACCCTTATTTACCAATCTGCCAAAGCATGAAGGGATCAGGCCAACCGTATTGGCTTATCCCCTACACCACCATCTGCGAAGTAATTTTAGGGATAATCAACAATACCAAAAACAAGGGGGCTAGTACGATAAGTAATGGCGGAACAAAAACAAACTCGATAAAACTTCTAGGAACACACTGTTGCAACCTATACGCCGCCCGTGCGGTCGATTGGCGGATAAATTCAACAAAATGGCTTAACCAGTCCAAGGGGATCAATAAGGCAAAACAAAAGCCCAGCGCCAACAATACTAACGAATAGACAATCGCTACGGCGGCGGTTATTGGCTTTAACAGTAAATAGGCCGTGTCAGCAACATAATTATATAAACGCCTGACCGCATGAAAAAAGATACCGTTGACCATTTTAAACGCCCCCGAACCATCTAACGTGCCGCTAGATTCATTGGTAATAAAGCTATCCATCGAATCGCTGGACAGCTTAGGGACAAGCAAAAACACAATCAGCAAAGGTGACAGCGCCACTAAAAATATCGGCCTAAACAGAAAAGAGAATAAGCCGTCATCTATGTAATCGCTTTGATTTTTCATCATCCCCAGTATAAACCGCCGACAAGCATCCGTCAGCTTGCCCAGCCAATCCAAGATAATTCCTAAGGAAAAAATCAGCCCTATCGCCAACAAGATTAACGAATAGACTAGCACCAGTGGCAATATGATAGGTTTTAGCGCCCAAGCGACCCGTCTCAAATAAAGCCAACTATTCCCTGCGGCTTTAAAATAGGAATGGGCAATATGGGTGAAAACACCTGTGTTCATTTAAAGGCCTTATTGTTGACTTATTTCTGTAACCCAAAAGAGCATCCACATACCCTTATCGATAAAAATATAACAAATTTGGTAATATACTCCAATTAATGCGGGAT
>JACXTQ010000014.1 GCA_016919605.1 Methylovulum sp. | reverse complement strand
GTCCGTCCACGTTCAGGATAATGATGCCGTCACTGGCCTGGTAGGGCGGAGTGAGTTGCTGGAAACGCAAGCGTACATCCAGCACTGGCATAAGTTGGCCGCGCAAATCAAACACCCCGACCATATCGGAGGAACCCGTGGCCAATAAGGTTAATTCTGGCAAATAGACAATTTCTTGGACAATAGGGGCTGGGATGGCATAAAAATAGCCATTGAGGGCAAAGACAAAATAAGGTTGCTGGGTGTCAAGCGCCGTTAGGGGCAAAGGCTCTGGCATGGTGCCCCGCTCCTAGTGTAGTTGTTGGATAAGTTCATGGGCATGGGCGGCAAAATCATCAAAATAATGTTCAGGGGGTAGCTGTGTTAACAGCGCCAAAGCTTGCTTGCGCATAGTGTGGTGTTTGGATGGCTCGTCCTGCTCATATAAGGCCATCAATTCCAGATAGGCGGGGATAAACTTTTCATCCATAACAATCGCCTTGTTTAATAAGGCCTTGGCTTGCTCAATATCATTGAGCGCTTCTTTGATATGTGCCCACAGATAATAGCATTGTGCCGAGCGTTTGTTTAACGCCAAGGCTGCTTGCAGGCTGTTTTCCGCCGATAGGTATTGGCCTAGGCTGGCAAATGCCTTGGCTGACCAATAATGCGCCTCAAAGCTATCCTGTTGCGGCAATTTGGTTTGGGCGATGGCTAAAACCCCTACATAGTCGGCGCTTCGATAAGCACGGGCCATTTTAGCAAGGTTATCTTGGGTCGCTCCATTAACCGTGGTAACTGGGACGTGGGTAGCTGGTGTGGCCTGTCGGCGGGGCGGGGCGGACAAGGGAGGGGGTGTGACGGTGAGGGGTTGGATCGTGCGCTGATAGACCACCGATTCCAAATACAAGCGCGTTTGCAAGCCCTGTAGCGGTTGTTGGTACAACTCGCCATGCCCCGTTAATAAAAAACCTTCCGGTTTGAGGGTTTGGACAAATTTTTCCAGCACTGTGGTGATGGCAGCCTGATCGAAATAAATGAACACATTGCGGCAGACAATTAAGTCCATCTTATTGATTTCAAGGTCAGGGAAGGGCGTTTGTAACAAGTTGACGCGGCGGAAGCTGACTTTTTCGCGGATAGTGGCATCTAATGACAGCAGTCCCTGTGCCGCCGGTTGGAAATAAGCCAGCACTTCGGGGCCTGCATCACGTAACGACCATCTGGAATAAAGTCCGGCACGGGCCTTTGCCAATACTTTGTCATTGATGTCGGAGCCTAAGATCAGCACCTCCCAGTCATGCCAATCCGGCAATAATTTTTGTATTAGCAAGGCCAGAGAATAAGGTTCTTCACCTGTTGAGCATCCTGCGCTCCAAATCCGCAATTGCCGGTGCGGGCGGTTACGCTGAATCAGTTCCGGTAAAATATGGTGTTGTAAAACGTGCATTTGGCCTTTGTCGCGCAAGAAAAAACTTTCTGGCACGGTCAACGCTTGGACAATCACCTGCCATTCTTGGTCGGCAAGCAAATTGTTGGCCGCCAAACGATGCAGGTAAGAAGGCATTCCCGTCAACTTCAGTTCCGCTAGGCGGTTATGGAGAAATTTGCGGGCTTTGTCTTGGTCGGTATCCGTTAAGGTCAAGCCTGTATATTGGGTTAACAAGCCTTTAAAAGCATCAAGTTCCATTGGTTTCTGTGGCTCCTAAAGGCGCAAACTGCACTTGATTACGGCCTGAAGCTTTGGCCAAATATAATAGGGCATCGGCTTGTTGCAACCATATTTCCGGGGTGTCATGGCTATTAGGGATCCCCCCTGTCACACCTAAGCTGGCACTGACATAGGCTGCTGTCAATGAACTTTGATGAGGGATTTGCTCGGCAAAGATAGCGGCGCGGATTTTTTCGGCAATTATAGTCGCCCCATCTAGATCGGTTTCCGGTAATAGCAGGACAAACTCTTCGCCGCCATAACGAGCAACGAAATCGGCAGGACGGTGCGTTTGCGCTTTAAGGATGTTGGCGACTGTTTTTAGGCAATCATCGCCTTGTAAGTGCCCATAAGCGTCGTTGTAGCGTTTAAAGTGGTCAACGTCAATCATCACCACCGATATGGGTTGCTGGTTACGCACCGCCCGTTTCATCTCAATCAGGATACATTCGTCAAAATAACGGCGGTTGGCAATTTCGGTCATGCCATCCAGTTGGCTAAGACGCAATAGCTCGATGTTTTGTTTTTCCAGCTCGGCCTGGGCTTTTTGTAAGGCCTCAAACATGCGATCACGTTGGAGCTTATGGATATAGGACTTGGAATGGTAACGTAAGCGGGCGACCAACTCGATTTTGTCCGGCAGTTTGACTAGGTAATCATTGGCTCCCCAACCAAAAGCCTTAACTTTGGTTGCAGGGTCATCTTCAGTCGAGAGCATAATGACCGGAATGTCTTGGCTATCTGACGATAGGCGGATTTTTTTCAAAAGTTCCAAGCCATTGAGCGTGGGCATAATCAAATCCAGCAAAATCACCGTGGGCTGGATGTTTTTTATCTCTTCAAGTGCTAACTCGGGGTTATGGCAATAATGGAAACTGATGTCAGGCTGTTCGGTAAGCATATTTTGGACGAGTTTGCCCACGATGGCTTGGTCATCTACCAGCATGACCATAATGTCGACTGAATACAACTCGGCTTTATAACCTTCCATCATTATTAGTTAATACGCTAAAAAGGTTTAGTGTGCCACAAAAAGCCTTGTAAAACAAAATACATCACGGTGTTTCCGGTATTTTTAACAATTTTGTTTGTACCATCGCCATTAATTCTTAATGGGTTTGGGCAATGCGGTTTTTTTGATTACCTAGAAAGGCATAGGGCAATCATACACTAAGCTTTTATAGCCCAAAAATCTGTACTTGGCCAGCATCGTAACGCATTATCCGGCTATAATAGCCATATGTTAACTGGTGAAGCTGATAAGGCGGTGTATACCATAAGCTTCCATTGTTATTTATACACGGCGACTTTTTAAGTTTCCTGACTATTTAATCCCAACCCAAAAAAACTATGACCACCCAACCCAGCAAAGACTTAGAAACCTTCGACAACCCACAGCCGGCTCGTGATTACACTATCCGCATAGATATTCCAGAATTCACCTGCCTATGCCCAAAAACCGGCCAACCGGATTTTGCCACGATACATATCGACTATGTGCCAGCGGCCTTATGCGTCGAGTTGAAATCGCTCAAGCTTTATATGTGGTCGTTCCGTGAGCGCGGTGCGTTCCACGAAGCCGTCACCAATGAAATCCTAGATGACATAGTCGCCGTGACCCAGCCTAACTTTATGCGTATCCGTGCCGAATTTAACGTGCGGGGCGGCATTTATACCACGGTCGTGGTTGAGCACCGCAATCCTGCGTGGCAAGCCCCCGAATTGGTCAATTTGCCGTAAGTACAGGATAACCATGACTTTAAAAGAAGCCCTGTGTGTGTTGCCGCAATACGCGTTGCCGCAACACGCCTTGTCGGTGTTGATGAGTAAAATTACCCATAGCGAACAGCCTGCCGTTAAAAATCTG
>JACXTQ010000093.1 GCA_016919605.1 Methylovulum sp. | reverse complement strand
CTCACCATCAGCCGGCGTCCACATATTGGCATTATTAACGCCGCTGTAGTCATTGATTTCAACATTCATCCGGTCGACTTCTTCGCCGCCGCGGCCATAATTTTGCTCTTGACCGTTACCGGCTTTTTCATCAAAACCATGATCGTACAACCAATCATGCACAAAGTTAGTGGTATAAAAGGCTTGGACAAGGGCGGCTTGTAATTGCTCCGGATTGTCTTTGTTGTCGAATACGCTAAAATCGTAGCTATGATTAAACGCAAAAGGCGAGGTGGTTTTAGCGCGTAACTCGCCTTTATTAAAGCCGTCAGGCTTAAGCATATCGGTATAAGCGTTGATATTGTTGCCTACGGTTTGCGACGCTGTATTAAGCAGCCAAGGATCGCAGGTGCTAATCGGGCCGCAAGTCAATGTTACTAAACTAGGGCTAACAGGTTGAGGTTTAATGAAAGGCGTCGGACTGGGCGTCAGCTCATTGCCATAAGGGCTGTCCAGCGGCATTTTCAAGTCGGTATCGTCCGCCCAAACGCTATAACTAAAAGGCGTCGCCGCATCGCTATCAATCATATTATTGCGGGACAACAAGCTTCCATCTACAGCCGAAATGACGTAAGAGTAAGCCGCCTTATCCTTTTCTTTCATATCTACCGTGTTGAGCTCCAAGTAATAGGCCGGCTCTAAATGGTCTGACAAGGTGTAAAACACTTTTTTAGCGCGAACCGGTTTCGCTAAGGTATGCGGGGTATTAATGGGCGAGGATTGCAAGCGGTACCATTGATAAACACCCCGTTGCTTATCCAATTTTAATTGTTGAAAAGGTAAGTCTTCACTATGAAGATCGGCAAAAGCGGCGGCAATGGCTTGGGGAACGCTTAATTTAAACGGAGCTTGCGCGGAAGAGAGGGTTCGCGCGGCTATTTCCACATCGGGCGACAGATAACCGGAAATCGCTTTTAATTCTAATGAGTCATCCAGTAATACATTAATGCGCCGTTCAAAAACCTCTATGCCGTTGACTTGCTGGCTGAATTTTACAATAGCCCCGTTATCGGCAAGACGATGAATATGATGCAATTTCGCGCTGTTTTGGGCGGCGGCGTTTAAGCGATAAAGGGCGGCGTAACGTTGTAAATGTTTACGCGCCGACTTTTCGATGTCGGCAGCGTTTATGTTCGCCGTTTTGGTTTTGAAAGTGCTCGTGGCTTGCGGGGGCGCCCACAAGAAGCTAGGTACCGCTAAAGTTTGTTCTAAATGCAAGGGATGGGTGTTATCGACCAATGAGGATGTTTGTGTTGACGGCGTTGCGTTGAGTACCGGTTTATCATTGGCAAACGCGCTATAGTCGGGCAATTGCGATTTCGCTAAAGGCGAGGTGGCGACAGTTAACAAACTTAAGCCGCTCAATAGTAACGGTAAAACGTTTTGATTTTTTTGGGGCATGGCAATTCCAATTATAAGACTGACTGGCTGATAAATAGCGCTTGCAGCCTTTTGTTTTGGCCGCTTTTGGCATTATAGCTTTTGTAAAAAAGAAAATTGAAATTACGATAGGGGATGGGCAAGCCTGAAGGGGATGGCGGGGCAATATCTTTTCGGTTTCGTTATCGTTTTGAAGGTAAGCACACATGGTTAAACCTAAAATCCACAACGTTGGTAAGTGCACGTAAAGAACGCGACGCTTGCCAGACATTACTCAAAACTGGAGTTGATCCCAATCTTGAAAGAGCTCTGGAGAAAGAGCGCCAAGGTGCCGCGCAATTGGCAGAGCAAGCAGAATTAGCCAAGCAACAGGCGCTTATTAGCGTGGCGAATCTGTTTGAGCGCTGGGTGGACGCCGATTTGCAAAAACGGAAAGATCTTGCAGAAATCCGGCGTATGTTTGAAAAAAATATTTTGCCAATACTAGGTGGCTTGGTCGTGGCTGATGTTCGAAAAGGCCACATAACCGAGGTTACAGATAAATTAAAACAACGGGGCGTTAATCATTTGGCTAGAAATCTCTTAAAGCTGATGCGGCAGATGTTCAGGTTTGCCGTTGACCTTGACATTATTGAGTTTGATCCAACGGCAAGCCTTAGCGTGACCAAGACAACCACCAAGCCCACTGAGCGTGACCGGATATTGTCCGAGGACGAAATCAGGTTGCTTAAAGCCAAGATGCCGGATGCTCATTTTATGCAGTCAACCGAGTGCGCTATCTGAATCATGCTTTCGACCTGTTGCCGTGTTGGTGAATTAAGTAAGGCGCAATGGAAGCATATCGACTTTGCAGCGAAGACTTTTTTTATCCCTGTCGAAAATAGCAAAAATGGCAAATCCCATACCATTTATTTAGCGGCAAGTGGACACCTCACGACCTACGACGCACAGCCGCAACCCTAATGGGTAATTTAGGTGTACATGGTGACGTTATAGAAAAGTGCTTGAACCACAAGGAAGAAAATAAATTGAAACGCGTTTATCAGCACCAAGAGCTTAAGGCGGAGCAGGCCGCAGCATGGCGCATATTGGGGGATCGGTTAGACTTGTTGACCGGTAATAGCACTAATGTCATTCCGTTTAGCAATCACGCGTCAAATTAATTTCCAATTTCTATCTCAGACAAACAAACGAAGCAAATCAGGTTGATAATTGAAAATAGTTTAAGAAAGCAAAATGCTGTATATTTGCAGTACATAAAACTAAGACATTAAATTCTAGGCGGTAATATATGGCGACGACAAAAACCACAACTTTAACCTTGCGTATCGATCCGGTCATTAAGGAAGGCTTGCGTCTGGTTGCGGAACAGGAGCACCGAAGTTTGACCAATATGATTGAAGTCATGATCCGGGAATACTGTCAACAACACAATGTAACCGTACCGGAACAACAAAACCTATTCAACGATTAATAATAAAACCTGATTCATTATTTTGGACGAGCCGATTTTATTGAGCAACACCAAGTTCAAACGATCGGCATAAGCACCAGAATGGATTCAACATAAGACTACTATGAAAAATCAAGAACTCTACAAAAAACAAAGTGACGACATCTGGGAGATAGCCAATCTTATACGCGGCCCTTACCGTCCGCCCCAATATCGCCGG
>JACXTQ010000092.1 GCA_016919605.1 Methylovulum sp. | reverse complement strand
TTGTGCAGAAAACAGCAAGGTCTGGAAGACAAATAGCCGCACTTTGCGACCCTAATCCTTAAAAATTTGTCCGAAAACACTCGAAATGGATAACGGCATTGTTCTTCTCAGTTTTTTTCTTTTATACTTGCCCGTTAATTACACGCCTACTTTTACTCAGGGAGCTTTTAATGGAAAAACCATTCATTTTACACATGCTGACTACAGCGAAAAACCTCAGCCCATTTGACGTTAACATGGCTTTGGATGCCGGTTGGGTGTCGGCCTTACCTTATATTAATGTCGAGCCTAGCGAAGTGCAGGGCCTGGTTCAGGATGCGATTTTTTCACGCAGTACCAAAAACCTTAAACGCACAGGGATTTTTATTGGTGGCCGTGACACCAAACAAGCGATGGACATGCTAAAAACCGCCAAACGCTCAATGGTGCCACCGTTTGAAGTGTCCGTATTTGCCGACCCTAGCGGCGCGTTTACCACCGCCGCTGGCATGGTCGCCGCCGTTGAACATGAGCTAATCAGCAAATTTAACACGACCTTAGAAGGCAAAACCGTTTTGGCCTTAGGCGGTACCGGCCCGGTCGGCCAAGCGGCGGCGGTGCTGTCGGCGCAAGCAGGCGCTAACGTGCGCATTATCGGCAGACAGTTGGAAAAAGCCCAAGCCATTGCCGATTTGTGCTGTAATGAATTCGGCGATGGTAAAATCACCATCACCGCCGGAGCCGATGCCGATAAAGCCGAATACATAAAAACCGCCGATGTCGTATTCGCCACTGGCGCGGCAGGCATTGAGCTATTAAGCGCGGAACTGATCGCCAGCGCTCCGCAACTGAAAGTCGCGGCGGATGTCAATGCCGTGCCACCCGCCGGTATCGCCGGTGTCGATGCTTTCCACAATGGTACCCCTATCCCCGGCTCCAACAGCGGTGCCGTGGGTATTGGCGCGTTGGCTATCGGCAACATCAAATATCAGGCACAAAACATTTTGCTAAAAAGCATGATCAACAGCGACAAACCCATGTACCTGCATTTTGAACATGCTTTTGCTGTCGCAAGGGACTATATCAAAGCCCACGCTTGATACTATCACTTAACCCGCCACTTATTAGGAAGGCCTAATGGAAAAACGTAGCATTTTACACATGCTGGACCCTATGCCGCACAATAGTCCGTTCGACATCAATATGGCTATGGATGCAGGCTTTGATGTGCTGATGCCTTATAGCAATGTCAAGCTGGACAGCGTTTATGGCCTGACTCAGGATGCGATTTTTTCACGAGGCCCAGCGGGTGTCAGGCGCACGGGCATTTTTATCGGTGGCCGTGATTTAGGCTTGGCGATGGATATGCTTAAAGCTAGCCAGCAAGCGATGGTGCCACCGTTTGAAGTGTCGGTGTTTGCCGACCCCAGCGGTGCGTTCACCACTGCGGCGGCCTTGGTCGCCTGCGTGGAAAAACAATTGCAGACCCAGCACGGCAAAGAACTGGCTGACTGTAAAGCGCTGGTATTTGGCGGCACGGGCCCGGTCGGTATTGCCACAGGGATAATCGCCTCCTTGGCCGGAGCGCAAACCGCCTTGGTAGACCATCTTTCGGCGGAAACCGCCGAAGATGTCGCTAAAGCCTATAACCGCCGGTTCGCCAGCACCTTAACGGGTGCGTGCGGACGCACCGATGCCGAAAAAGCCGCCTTGTTGCAGGATGTGGATATTGTTTTTTGTACCGCCAAGGCAGGTATCCAGGTGCTCAATGCGGCGACACTCGCCGCCGCGTTACAGCTTAAAGTCGCCGGTGATGTCAACGCCGTACCGCCTGCGGGTATTGAGGGCGTTAAACGTAATGACTTGGGGGCGGCACTGATTCATGCCAGCAACGCCCCTGGTGCAGTGGCGGTGGGAGCATTAGCGGTAGGCAATGTTAAGTATCAGTTGCAAAATGAATTGTTACAACTGATGCTGACTGCCGAAAAACCCCAATACCTGGATTTTCGGGCGGCCTTTAGCAAAGCTAGGGGACTTGTTTAGAAAGCGTTTTGCACATTTTCAGCATGGGCAAACCCAACAACCGCCCATGCTGTAACTACACTTATATTAAAGGACATAAAAACCCACGGGCAATAACGGCAATCACACTGTTATTTTTGGCATGGGGGTAATACCACAGACGGTTTGACAACATGAGCCCCTATGACAAAATATTATTTGCCGGCGACCCCCACGGGAACTTTAACGCGTTAATCGCCGCCGTGCGCAAACATCTGCCAGAAGCGGTGGTGATGCTGGGCGATTATGACCTTGACGCGCCCTTAGAAGAGTATCTGGCGGAGATTCTCGATTTAACGGAAATCTGGTGGATTGCCGGTAATCATGATTTTGAGACCCCGTGCAAATACCATAACTTGTTCCATTCCGCCCTGGCCCATAAAAGCCTGCATTTAAAAGTCACCGAAGTGGCGGGATTACGGATTGCAGGGCTTGGCGGCATTTTTTTAGGCCGGGTCTGGTATCCGCCACAAACGCCAAAATGGCGTAACAAACAAGACTATTTGGAGCATCAGGCCGCCCATATCAAAAACGCGGAAATGTCACTCAAATACCGCTCCGCAATTTGGTATGACGAATTTGAAGCCTTACGACACCTAAAAGCCGATATTCTCGTCACCCATGAAGCCCCCGGCTCACATCGGCATGGTTTTTCCGTCATTGGCGAATTGGCCGCCGCCATGGGCGTAAAACATATTTTTCATGGCCATCTGCATGAAAATTATGCGCGTATGATCAAACAACATATCAATGTGTTTGGCGTGGCGAACCGGAGGGTCACTAACTTGCGCGGGCATATTTTAAGTGATGCCAGCACCTATCATGACGCTTCGTATTAAGCACCGACCCTGACCTAAGCAATTTTTAACCTTAAAGAGCAAACTGCATGAGTGATTTTATCCCCCCTTACCCACCTCGCCCCCCCAAAAGCCTAGGCCCTCTGGACACCATCAAACATCTGCGCAATGACC
>JACXTQ010000013.1 GCA_016919605.1 Methylovulum sp. | reverse complement strand
GGTTTCTTAGAACTGGACAACGTGACCTTATTGCCGCATTTAGGCAGCGCCAGCGAAGAAACGCGGGTGGCAATGGGCAATCGGGTGCTCAATAATATCGCCGCGTTTTTTGCCGACAACGAACCCGCTGACCGTGTGGTATAAACATGCTTGCTAAATGACCCTGTCAAGGTGTAGGGTACACCGTCCTTGCGCTATTTGCGCATGAGGCCATAATAATAACAGCATCACCGGGGCATAGCCTTGCCCTAACATCCGCCAACGCCAGCATGACGCAAAGGCATTGGCACACCACACGAGGATAGACGATGAGTTACAACCAAGACACCATTGACGAACTGAACCTGCTGGCCCTTTACAACCTGGACACCACCTTGGCAGGACTTAAAGTCCACAGCTCCGGCGCGACCCCCAGCACAGTGGCCGCCGCCCAGCGTTTACATGGCAAAGGCTTGACCACACAAGCGGACGGCGGTTATTTGACCGCCCTCGGCCATGAAGCGGCAGAAATGGCGCAGACTTTATTTAATTTGTTAAATCCGGTTTAAAGCTACTTGGACGTGATGATAGCTTCTTAAGCAGAGAAGCTGTAGCTTTTGGGTAGGCTTGGGGTTAATTGGCACTTTGCACACTGTTGCCATCCATAAAAAAAGGCTTAACGGCATAACCGTTAAGCCTTTTTTATCGCCGAAGAGAACTGTGGTCAAGCCGCCAAGACAACGGCGGCTTTCAGTTTTTTCATTGCGTTTTGCTCCAATTGGCGGATGCGTTCCGCTGATACGTTATAGCGTTCCGCCAGCTCATGCAGGGTGGCTTTTTTGTCGGCCAACCAACGGCTGGAGACGATGTCCAAGCTGCGCTCATCCAAGGTCGCCATCGCATCGTGCAGCAAATCGTGCTCATGACCGCCCCAGTCGGCGTTTTCCAGCAATACCGCAGGGTCAGCCCCGTGCTGTTGCAAATAACTGGCCGGGGCGACAAAATTGTCTTCGTCACCATCGTCATCGCTAACATCAAACGACATGTCGCGGCTACCCAAGCGTTTTTCCATTTCGTAGACGCTGCTTAACTGCACGTCCAAGTCGGTGGCTATCGCTTCGGCTTCGTTATTGGACAACCAGCCCAAATCCTCTTTGGATTTGCGCAAATTGAAAAACAGTTTGCGTTGGGCTTTGGTGGTGGCAATTTTAACGATGGCCCAATTTTTAATGACGTATTCGTGGATTTCCGCCTTGATCCAATGCACGGCAAAGGACACCAAACGCACCCCCATATCAGGGTCAAAGCGTTTGACGGCTTTCATCAGGCCGACATTGCCTTCTTGGACAATATCAGGCATAGATAAGCCATAACCGCTATAACCTTTGGCGACATGGACGACAAAGCGCAGATTGGTCATGACCAATTGCCGTGCCGCTTCTAGGTCGCCGTGGTCACGGTATTTTACCGCCAATTCATGTTCTTGTTCTGATGACAGCTTGGGCATCTGTTTGACCAGATTCAAATAGGCATCGAACGTTCCAACAGATAAGTTGACAGGTAAGGTTAAGGCATTGCTCATAGATAGTCCCCCGATAGGTAAAAACTTGTATAAATTTTAGCACTCTCCGTATAAGAGTGCTAATAATTTTTTAAGTTCATTCTATTCGGGTTTGGTGCGTTGCAATTGGTAAATCAAGACCCCCCAAGCCCCTAAAACGCCTAAGCCGATGGCAATGGCGATCAATTGCAGGGTTTGCCCAAAGCTAAAAAATAGCAGATGAAAATCCCCGCCGTACAGCCTGGACAAGTGCTCTACGGACGAACGTAAGGCCAACATCAGCACGGTGACGATAAACCAGGCCGCCACGCCGGAAATAAAGCCCATCCACGCCCCGGCGTATAAAAAAGGCCGTCGGATGAAGGCGTGGGTGGCCCCCATCAGCTTGGCAATAATCACCTCTTCACGGCGGCTATGCAGCTCTAGGCGAATGGTATTGGCAGTGATAAGCAGCACGGCAAGCCCCAGCATCAGGTTCAACAAGCTGACCGCCTGCCCGCCCAAGGCGATAATCGATTGTAAGCGTTCCAGCCACAGCATATCCAACTGTGCCAATTCCACTCCTTCATTTTGCTGGAATTCATGCTGCAACGCTTCCAGATCGTCTTTATTGGTCAGGGAGTTTTTCGGCGAGACTTCAATCACTATCGGCAGGGGATTGCTTTTTAACGAATCAACCGCCGAGCCAAAGCCGCTGTAGGTTTTAAACTCCTCCAAGCCCTGTTCCCTGTTTATCAAAGTGGCTTGCTGCACTTTGGGATTGCTTTTGATGGTTTCCAGCAATTTGGCGGCACGGTTATCCGACACTTCCTCTTTTAGGAACAAGGATATTTGTGTGCTGGCTTCCAGATTCCCGGTCAACTGCTGGGCGTTGACCAAGACCAGATAAAAGCCGCTGGCCAGTGAGATGGCGATCGCCAATACGGCAATCGTCATAATGGATGAAAACGGCTCCGCCACCAAACGCCCCAAACTGGAAAACAGCGCGTGGGCATGGAGGTCACGGTAAGCATTGGCCTTATCGATAAAGCCACCCCCAGCCACCGTATTGGGGCGGACATCCGATTTTACCGGCTTATAAGTGGGGGTTTTTATTTCCCGCGTCTGTGGCCGCTTTTTCTGGGGGTGCTTGTTCATTAACGTGTCACCAATTGCCCATGATCCAGCTTTAACACCCGATGGTTCATTTTGCTAATCAGGGAAATGTCGTGCGAGGCGATCAACACCGTCACCCCAACCTGCTGGTAATTTTCAAACAGGCGCATGATTTCTGCCGACAAATCCGGGTCCAGGTTGCCGGTAGGCTCATCAGCAATGATAATCGGCGGCTTGTTGACCACCGCCCGCGCAATGCCGACCCGCTGTTGCTCACCGCCGGACAGGGCCAGCGGGAATTTTTTCTCTTTGCCGGTCAAGCCGACCTTGTCCAACACCGCCCTCACCTTACGGCCTACTTCCTGATGGCCGAAGCCGGCAATCACCAAGGGCAAGGCGACATTATCAAACACCGTCCGATCTTGCAACAGTTTGTAGTCTTGATAAATAAAGCCCATTTTGCGGCGCAGATAAGGGATGTGCTTTTCTTTGGCGTGGCTTAAATTTTCGCCATCAAGAAAGATAGAGCCTTTATTGCACCGTTCCATGACCGCAATCAATTTTAACAAGGTACTTTTACCCGCGCCCGAATGTCCGGTCAAAAACGCCAGTTCGCCGCGCCGCAGATGAAAACTGACATCACGCAACACTTCGCCGGTTTCCTGATAACGCTTACTGACATTGTCAAACTTTAACATAGGTGGCTCGGTTAGTCGTTGGCAAACAAGGCATCGACAAAGTTTTCGGCATTGAAATCTTGCAAATCATCAATGCCCTCGCCGATACCAATAAAACGGATAGGGATGCCTGACTGTTTCGCCAAGGCAAAAATCACCCCGCCCTTTGCTGTGCCGTCCAGCTTGGTCAGCACCAAGCCGGTCAAGGCCACGGTCTCGTTAAACAATTTTGCTTGCGACAAGGCGTTTTGTCCGGTTCCCGCATCCAGCACCAACAGCACCTCATGTGGGGCGCTTTCATCAAGCTTGCCCATGATGCGCTTAACTTTTTTCAGCTCATCCATCAAATTCGATTTAGTATGCAAACGCCCGGCGGTGTCGGCAATCAAGACATCAATGCCTTTCGCCTGCGCCGATTGCACCCCGTCGTAAATCACCGAAGCCGAATCGGCTCCGGTATGCTGGGCGACCACATGGATATTGTTGCGCTCGCCCCACGTCTGCAATTGCTCGACCGCCGCCGCCCGAAAGGTGTCACCCGCCGCCAGCATGACACTATGGCCTTGTGCCTGTAGGCGTTTGGCCAATTTGCCGATAGTGGTGGTTTTACCCGCACCGTTGACACCCACCACAAGAATGACAAACGGCTTGCCTTGCTTAGGGATGCACAAAGGTTGGCTGCACGGTTGCACGATAGCCAGCAACTCTTCTTTCAAGGCCGCCGACAAAGCTTGGGCATCGTTAAGTTGATGACGCTCCAGCCGTTGTGTCAAACGGGCAATAATATCGGTGGTAACATTAATGCCTATATCCGCCATCAATAAACGGGTTTCCAGCTCTTCCAGCAACTCACCGTCAATCGCCTTGGAACCTAAGGCCAAATTTGCCAAAATGCCGCCCAAACCTGAACGGGTGCGCGTCAATTGGCTTTTCAGCCGTAAAAATAAAGACTCAGGTGCCGGTTCTACATAATCGGCTTCAGCTACGCTAACCTGAACAGGGGCTTGGATTTCGGCGGCTTCGGCAACCCCATAGCGGCTGTAAAAACTGGTCACCAGCAAAGGCAACATCAACAAGGCGGCAACCGTATTATGGGCAAGCACGACCCACTCCGGCATCCCTAGCTTAAAACCGGCAATCCCTAAAGCAATTTCGGCAAACAGCAACAGACTTAAGCCCAATCCGGCCATACGCACGGGTTTGGGTTTGCTGGCCGCAAGGGTGCCCCACATCAACATCGTCAGTAAGACAAAACAAAGCACAGCCCCCCAGCGGTGCAGGACATTAATCGCCACTTGCAGGTCATAAACCAAATCGCCGGTATAGCCGATAAACAAACCGTTAACTAGGTTCAGTGCGCTTAGGTAATCGGCAGCAGGCCACCATTCCCCGTTACATTGCGGAAAGCCCGTGCACACCAAACTGGCATGGTTGGCACTGACCCAAGCCCCTAAGCCAATCTGTAAAAACAGCACCAGCATCAACAATCGGCAAAAAGCCACCGAAGCCGGTTGTTTAAGCAATACCATGCCTGCTTGGCTACGCAAATATAAACCAGACAACAGCCAAAAACTAATCATGCTGAAGACAACGCCGCCCGTCACCATGACCGGCATTGCGTGTAACTTGACTGTCCAAAAACTCAAGGCGGCTTGGGCACCGGTGCACAGCACCAAGGCCAACGTTGTTACCACCGCCGCACCACGGTACGCAGAACGCCGCCAGCTTAACAACGCCATAACCAAAACCATCATGCCTAGCAAACCATAGGCATAACGGTAAGCCAATTCTTGCCAAATAGGGCTCAGGTCTGCACTCGCTGTCGCGGGCAATTGTGCGCTATTGCCAATAAACGCTTGGCCGTAACACAGCGGCCAATCAGGACATGCCAACTGTCCGCCCGCAAAACGGGTATGTGTCCCCATAATGATGACGATCAACGCCAACACAACGCTAAACAGGGTTATTTTTCTAAACATTATCCTTCTTATCCCATTTTTATTATTATCCGACGTTACGCAGTAACGTTGTGTTGCTCCCGTTTGCCGCGCCGAGCACCGCAGGTTTTGTCGGGATAAGCCCGAATACCCGCAGGG
>JACXTQ010000091.1 GCA_016919605.1 Methylovulum sp. | reverse complement strand
GCGCAAAAAGATAAGTTGACCGTGTATGTCAACGGCCTGGCGGTTGCCGACACCGCCATCAAGCTGGCGGCGATGAATCCGGCGGTAAACATCGGCGGTACTGAAACTGGTCAAGGCTTGGTTGGCTTGCTGGATGAAGTGCAAATTGCTAAACAAGCGCGTAGCCCTGACTGGCTAAAGCTGCAATTTCGTAGCCAAAGCCCTGATTTTAATGTAGTAAATTTTGGTCAGGATGAAAGCGGCGGTTCCGCCGAAGGCCCCAATTATTTCGTTATTATACTGCAAAGCTTGACCGTGGACGGCTGGGTGGTCATCGCCCTGTGCGGCGTGATGCTGGTTATCAGCCTGTTGGTGATGATTGGCAAGGGTCTGGCCTTGCGGCGGGCGGGCAAAGACAACACCGCTTTCCTTAAACAATACCGCAATGTCGATGCGGCAAATTTGGATGCCTTGGATAGGGAAGAGAGCGAAGACGAGCAAGAAGTGAATGACTCTGATTTTCTCGCCGCCATCGTCGGCAAGCACGACCATTTCCAAAGTTCGCCAATTTACCATGTATACCATGCGGGCGTGCATGAGCTGAAAATTAATTTTGGCAATGGCGATAACGTAAGCACCTTAAGCCCGGAAGCCTTAAATCTGGTGCGCACCCGCCTTGATGCTGCTGTCGTCCGTGAAACCCAAAAGCTTAACAAAAATATGGTGTTGTTGACCATCGCCATTTCTGGAGGGCCGTTTTTGGGGCTGTTAGGCACGGTCATGGGGGTTATGATCACCTTTGCGGTGATTGCCGCCACGGGCGATGTCAATATCAACTCGATTGCACCCGGTATCTCAGGGGCGTTGGCAGCGACAGTGGCCGGTCTGGCGGTGGCTATTCCGGCCTTGTTCGCCTACAACTACCTGCTGACGCAAATTAAGGACATCACCGCCGACATGCACGTGTTCACCGATGAGTTTTTGGCGATGATTTCCAAACGTATCGCTGACCGTCAACGCGGTGATGCGGACTTGAAAGCGGTGTTCACCGATGAATTGATTAACATCATTGCCGAACGCATTGCTGAAAAACAACGGAGGCTACCCTCATGAAAGTCGGTGAAGAAGGCAAAGTCTACGATGACATCAACATCACGCCTATGCTTGATGTGGCTTATGTGCTGTTGTTGATTTTCATCATTATGACCACGGCGACAGTGCAGGGTATTACGGTCAACTTGCCCAAGGCCAGCAGTACACCCTCATTGTCCAAGCCCAAGACTAAGGCCATTTCCATCACCAAGGACGGAACAGTATATCTGGACACTTACCCGATTTCACTGACTGATTTGGAAACGCGCCTGGGTCAATACAAGGCGGCAACACCGGATTTACCTGTGGTAGTGAAGGCTGATGCCGCCGTGCAGTATGAAAAAGTCATTGAAGTGCTGGATATAGTCACTCGGCTGGAAATCAGCCAGCTCGGCTTAGTGACCCAAAAATTGGTCAAATAGGCGCTCATGGACACATACAAACATTGGTTACGCAATCTGCCGTTGATGATTGGCATTGTGTTGGCATTAATTATCGCCATAGCGGTTTATTTCCTGCAAGGCATGTTCCCAAAGCCTGCGCAACCGAAAAAGCAGATGCAGCAAATTACTATGATCCAACCACCCCCACCGCCGCCGCCACCGCCTGAACAAAAACTGCCGGAACCTGAACCGGAACAAGAAAAGATACCGGAGCCGGAACCGGAAAAAATGCCGGAACCTGCACCCGAAGCGGCAGAAGAACCAGCTGGCGAGGAATTGGGTGTGGATGCGGCGGGTGGCGCAGGTTCGGATGGGTTCGGTTTGGTCGGAAAAAAAGGCGGACGAGGCCTATTAGGAGGAACGACGGGTAGCGCCATTCTTTGGTATGGCGGCCAAGTCAAACATGGCCTTGAAGAAGAGCTGCAACGGCTGTTGGCCGACACTGCCGCCCGCAAGGCGGCTTACGCTGTGCAGCTTAACGTCTGGGTCAATTCTGATGGCAGTGTCAACCGCGCGGAATTGGACAATTCCAGCGGCAAGCCAGAGGTCGATCAGGCGATCCGTGCCGCTTTGCCAGGTTTGCGTTTCAGTTTGCCCAAACCCCCACCCGACACTATGCCGCAACCTTTGAAGCTCCGGGTCACGTCCAGAATTTAAGGCTATGGGAACAATGCTACGTTTGGGTGGCATTTGCGTCCAAACACGTTAAGGCGGCCGGACTAAGGAAGCCCTTAACCGGAGACATTGCCTAGGCTTTTAAAAAAACAGTAATTTGAGAGTAAACATGATGACCAGAAAAACCTTGGCGGCCTTATTGGCAAGCTCGTTGGTAACGCCAATCATGGCGGACGAGAAACAGGAATTGCTCAAGCTCAAGCAAGAGATTGCTGGTGAGCGTGAGGAATTGCTCAATTTGAAAAACACCACCGTCAATCTGATTGATATTTTTGTACAACAAGGCCTACTGGACAAACAAAAAGCGGAAAGCCTGATGAAAGCCGCCAAAGCCAAGGCGACATTGGAAACCCAACAACAAATCACTAAGGCGGCGGAAGCCAACGCTGCCGAGGCAAGCACCGATAAAGCACCTGCTAAAGACCCCAAAAGCATCCGTTTTGCCTATGTTCCTGAATTCGTCAAAGAAGAAATTCGCCAAGAAGTCATCTCAGGGCTGACCGGCAAAGTGGTGACAGAAGTGAAGGCCGATGCCAAAAAAGAGCAATGGGGCATACCTGCGGCATTACCTGAATGGTTGCAAAACATTAAAATATCCGGTGACATGCGCTTGCGGGCGCAAGAAGATTATTTCGGTTCAGGCAATGCGAAAAACGCCTATTTGGACTACATCAATATCAACCAAGATGGCGGCCTGTTAGCGGCGCAAAACAAAAACCAAGAATATCTCAACACCAGCCAAGACCGTTTGCGTTTACGTGAGCGTTTCCGGCTCGCCATAGATGCCAAAATCACCGATGGTTTGAAGGCGGGCTTCCGGCTATCCACAACCAACCAGTACGGCCCAGTATCCAGTAACCAAACTTTGGGCAATACTGGGCAATCGTTCCAGGTCGCCATTGATCGTGCCTTTGCCCAATACGATTATGTCGATAGCCAAAATAATGACTGGTTCAGCCTTTACGGGGGGCGGATTGCCAACCCGTGGGTATCCACGGAAATGATGTACAGTCCTGATTTGAGTTTTGAAGGCTTTGCCGGCACCTTACGCCTACATGCCAACCAACACTATGATAGGGTAAAAAATTATCTGCCCGCCCCAGCCAACAGCCGTTTCGGCGTACAAATGGGGCCACAGACTCCTGATTCCTTTTTTCTTACTTTAGGTGCTTTCCCTATCCAAGAAGTCAATTTGTCGACCACCGACAAATGGCTGTTCGGTGGCCAAATTGGCGCTGACTGGCTGATCCATAACGATTCGCGCCTAAAAGCGGCCGCCGCATTTTACGATTATGAGAATATCCGGGCGCGTAGCAACGCCTCCGATAGCTTCACTTATGATTGGACAGCCCCGCAGTTTATCCAAAAAGGCAACACTATGGTGCCCATCACTGTCAATAACGGCAGCAATAGCCGTTGCACCAGCACCCAAAGCTTGCAAGGCCAAGGCTGTCTGTTTGGCTTGGCCTCGGATTTTAAAATCTTCAACGCCACGGTCATGTATGATTTTGCCGATTTCGCCCCGATCCATACTTTAGTGTCAGTTGATTATGCGAAAAACGTAGGCTATGACGCTGCCCGTATCGGACGCGAATTTCCTGGCTATTTGGGCAGCAATAATCGGGCAAGGACGGATGCTTTCCAAGTCCGCTTGGATGTTGGCAAACAGGAAATCAAATACTTTAAAGACTGGAGTGCGATACTGGCTTACCGTTATATCCAACGCGATGCCATGTTGGACGCTTTCACCGACAGTATTTTCCATCAGGGCGGCACTGATGCCAAAGGTTGGATGATAGGCGGCAACTATGGTCTGGCAAAAAATACCTGGATGATGTTCCGCTGGTTCAGCACCGAAGCGATTGATGGGCCGCCGCTGGACATCGACACCGCCACTTTAGACTTGAACATGCGTTTGTAGTGGAGACTAAGACAATGATCCGTAATCCCAAGCATCATCCTGGTGTATTCGCTGTTTGCCTGCTAGTTTGCCTATCCGGGGCCACAGCGTTTGCTGCCCCTAAGCAAGAATCGGCAGGGCAACAGGCGTTAAAAAAAGCCCAAGGAGTCGTCCGGCAATTGACGGAAGAAAAGCAAGTGTTGGAAACAGAGAAGGCCGCTTTGCAGGAGGAGGTGAAAAAACTCACCGGCGTTGCCCAACAGCTTGGACCTTTACAAGCGGAAATTTTGCTGCACAAAACCCAAGAAGAAGCCTTGCGCAATAATAACGGCATACTGGCGGCACAATTACAGGGCGAGCGCGAGAAACAGCAAAATTTGCACCAAAAAATCAAAGATATTGTCACCCAAGCAAAATTGATCCAAAATGATAATCAGTTGCTGGTTGCCGCCGTTAAAGAGCGCGAACACTGGATTAAGCAATGCACAGGTAGAAATAAGCAGTTGCTTGAAGCCAACCATGCTTTACTTGGCAAATATCAGGACAAAGGCTTTTGGAACAAAGTGGCGGAATTGGAGCCATTTACCGGCATAGGCAAAGTCGACACCCAAAATACCGTCGAAACCTACCAATTCAAATTGGATGACCTTAAAGTCACCGAGTTTGCCGATGCCGACCAGCAAGACCCCGCAGGTGCGGCGACTGGAAATCCTAAGTAATAACTGTAAAATCTAAGGAATAATTATGTCCGATCAAAATCCCCAACGTCTTATCGTTGGCCCCTCGCATGTGGTTAGGCTTAAACACGCGCTCGACACTGGGCAATTGCCAGCCTTGACATTGCCCAGCCACCTTGTCGGAGTAGGCGGACTGCCCATTTGGAGCCCGCGTATCGTTAAGGAAATCGCCGCCACAACGATAAGCCATGACGCTTTTTTTATTGTCGGTGATTTCAGGTTCGGCAATGAAGTGTTAAATGATCCGGCATTCCATCCCGATAGCGTACAACATAAAGAGTATCTCGCTATTGAAAAGGAGTTGATCAATGAAACTAATGACAAAATTTTATTTGACCTGTCCTTAGCCGCTATTGAGTCGTTAAGCGAACGGCTTAACGGGCGGTTGCGCCTGTTGTTTTGGGATTTGTCGATACGCGAATACCAAAACCGCGCCACAGGTCGTTATCAGGAAACGGGTGTTTATCGTCATCCGGTTTGGAATCTGGACAGCGTTTTGGCCCGCTTTTCAAGTACTGCCATTGATACCCGTGCCATGCTTGAGCATGGGGAGCGGCTGTATATTGATTCAAGCGCCCACCCTAGCTTGCTAGGCTGGTTGTATATCAGCCACCATTTGCGTGGTGATGGGCAAGTGGACT
>JACXTQ010000090.1 GCA_016919605.1 Methylovulum sp. | reverse complement strand
CGGTGACAGGCCCACGGCTACCGCTGCCGATAGCCCGGTTGTCCAATTCCCGAATCGGCGTGACTTCCGCCGCCGAACCGGTAAAAAAGGCCTCATCAGCGACATAAATTTCATCGCGGGTAATGCGTTTTTCAATCACTTCATAACCTTGCTCACGGGCGATTTTCATGACCGTGTCGCGGGTAATGCCTTCTAAGGCCGATGTCGTTTCGGGCGTGTAGATTTTACCGTCACGGATGATAAACAAATTTTCCGCACTGCCCTCGGCGGCAAAGCCTTCATGGTCAAGCATCAAGGCTTCATCATAACCGTTAGCTAAGGCTTCTTGCAAAGCTAAGATGGAATTGATGTAATTGCCATTGGCTTTCGCCTTGCACATGGTGCTGTTGTGATGGTTGCGCGTATAGGATGAGGTACGGATACGGATACCTTTTTCGATGCTTTCCGCGCCCAAATAAGCCCCCCAAGACCACGCCGCTACCATAACGTGTACTTTCAGGTTATCGGCACGTAAACCCATGCCTTCTGAGCCGAAAAAGCACATGGTGCGGATGTAGGCACTGTCCAGCTTATTTTTGACCAACGCGTCGCATTGTGCCTGATTAATGTCATCCTTGGTAAAGGGCATTTTCATGTTCATGATATGCGCCGAGCGGAACAGGCGGTCGGTGTGCTCCTGCATCCTAAAAACCGCCGTGCCTTGCGTGGCATGATAGGCTCTAATGCCTTCAAACACGCCCAGTCCGTAATGTAAGGTATGTGTCAACACATGGACTTTCGCTTCACGCCACTCAACCCATTGTCCATCCAGCCAAATAACGCCGTCTCTATCGTCCATCGTCATCGTTTTCTCTCCACCTAGCAGTAATCTGAGTTATAAATCGCCTAGTTTACTATAAACTCAATAACAGCAATACCGAGTTTATTCGTTAATGTGCCCCCTGTGTTGGCGTGCTCACCCAGAAGCCTAGCCATACCGGCTTGCTTGCCTGGTCTTAAAGGCGGCAAGCTTAACGCCATCTCGCCATTAGCGACAAATTCAGGCAAACTAAGCAGATTCATGGCCCCTACGCGGCGATGTTATTGTGAGAGATTATTAAGCATAAAAACGGACTACACTTTAGGCAACCACACTTTCGTAAGGTAAACCTGTTATCTAAGCAAACGATTTTAACTATTTTGTCCCTGTCAATATTCTTGTCATGGACGGATGCTATAATTATAATATAAGTAATTGAGGAAGTGCATGTCAGACGATAGCTGCAATGTTATTAACAAAAACGGATACGGATTTGACCCCAGCTATGGCTATTCTTTAGAACGATTGTTAACCGTTGGCGCCCCCAAAGCCCCAAAGGATTTTTTGGCCTTTTGGCAACAGTGTTATCAGCATGCTTTACGCGTGGCACCGTTACCAAAAATCACGTTTATCAGCACCGACAAATCTGGCTGGCAAGTGTTTCATATCAGCTATACCTCCACTGACCAACGGCAGATCCGGTGCTGGCTGTTATTGCCCAAATACGGTGTGGTCAAGCGCGGCTTTGTGATAGGTCATGGTTATGGTGGTCGTAACGCCCCCGATTTCCACTTGCCTTTCCAAGATTCAGCATTGCTGTTCCCTTGTTTTCGCGGCTTAGGCTTAAGCAGTGAGCCGGACATTTCCGCCGATCCGTTCTGGCATGTCAGGCATCATATCGAAGATGCCGACCGCTATGTATTGGGCGGCTGCGTTGAAGATGTCTGGCTGGCGGTCAGTACCTTATTAAATTTGTTTCCTTATCTAAGCGGTCAGATAGGCTATCTTGGCATTAGTTTTGCTGGTGGTATTGGGGCATTGGCCTTAGCGGTAGATCCGCGTATCGCTAGGGCGCATTTGAACGTACCCACTTTTGGCAACCAACCCTTGCGTTTACGTTTACCCTCGCAAGGCAGTGCCAACAGCGTCCAACAATACTACTGTGGACATAAGAAACAGACGTTGAAAGTGTTGCGTTACTACGATGCGGCCACGGCGGCACGGTATATCAACATACCCATGCATTGTGCGTGCGCAACCTTTGATCCGTGCGTGACCCCGCCCGGACAATTTGCAATTTACAACAGCTTACCGAGGGAAAAACAGCTGTTCGTCCTAGAGGCCGGACATTATAGCTACCCCAACCAAGCACAACAGCAAAACCAGCTGATTGACGAGCTGGCCGCTTTTTTTGCTCCACTAGCAAAATAATATTTTTTAACCTCTATAACCAACACAAGCAATCAGGAGTTGTGCGATGAACCGCGAGTATCACAAGTGGTGGAGTGATAATTTAGAACGTGATATGGAATTGCTAATCTTCGGCCATGCAGGCGCAAAAGTCCTAGTATTTCCTACCCGTGACGGGCGGTTTGACGAATATGAAAGATTAGGCATGGTGAAAGCCTTAAAACATAAAATAGATCAAGGCTGGCTGCAACTGTACTGCATTGATGCCGTCTATGCGGAAACTTTTTATTGCTGGTGGGCGCACCCCTCAGGCCGCATCCAACGGCATATCGACTATGAAGATTATGTGATAAAAGAAGTGTTACCGTTTATGGACAGCCAGAATCCGCACGAATGCACTATTTCCCATGGCCTGAGCCTAGGCGCGTTCCATGCCGCCAACACCGCTTTCCGGCATCCGCAGTTGTTTAAAAAACTGGTGGCGTTTTCAGGCCGCTATGACCTGACCTTGAATGTGGAGTATTTTAACGACTTGCTCGACGGTTTTTATAATGAAGACGTGTACTTCCATACCCCTTCGCATTTTCTGCCCAATTTGGAAAGCGATGACGTGTTAAGCAAGTTGAAAGAGATGGACATTATCCTGGTCATCGGCAATGAAGACCCGTTTTTGGAAAACAACCAGCAACTGAGTTCAACGCTAGCCCACAAAGGCATTCGACATCAGCTAATCTTATGGAATGAACGGGCGCATAGTGGTTATTACTGGCGGCGCATGGCTCCGTTGTATGTATGAGACCTAGGACAAGGCGCCCAGCCACGCCCGCAGCCGCAAAACTACCCACTCGCCATCATCCAGCGTCAGGTCATGCCCCGCCCACGGATGGGTTTGCCGCTCTAAGGCAAACTGTTTTTGGATAGCTTCGGTACACGTGGGCGACACCAAACGATCCCCCGCGCCATTCAGCAACAATACAGGCGGTTTGGGGCGCGTTTGGACGGGGCGGTAACTTGCCGCCGCAATCAGTTGCCTGAGGGCATTTTTTAAGCTCAAAGGCCGCACGGCTTGGATGGCTGCCCAGGCTTTGGCCACTGGCTCATACTGCTTAGGTTGATTACTTACCAAGCCCACAATCGCCAGCTCACGCTGATAACTATCACGACGGCAAAGCAGAGCACCAAACTGTCCGTAACTTTGCCAGCGCAAGCGCTGGTAAAACGGGCTTAAACTGGCAAAGCTGGTGTTCATCAGCACCGCCCCGCAACAGTCATCAGGGTAACGTTGCAACCATTCCCAGGCCACCATCGCCCCTAATGACACTGCCAGCAAGGTGACAGGCTGTGCCAACAAGCCACGCGCCAAAGCGTGGGCGCGGACGTGTTCGGTGATGGCGGCGATGTTATTAGGGCTGGCTTGTTGGTAAAATTGCCCGGTTCCTGGCAAATCTAAGGCGGTTATGGTTGCGGTGGGGAACTGCGCTTGCAGTTGCGGGAGAAAATCGCCCCAGTGCGCTGATTCACGCGCCAGCCCACGCAATAAAATCCAGTGTTGGTCGCATTTAGCGTCCATACCACAACGCCTCGGCTTGGGTTTGGTTGGCTGTAATTTGTTCCGGCGTGAGACGCGCCCACGGAGCTGGATATAATAAGCTGCGGTGCAAAAAATCAAATAATACAAAATGGCGGCGCAACACCCGTTGTTGGCGATGCGGTAACATGGGGTGGAACAGGCCATGCCGATAAAACAAGTGCAAAGGATTTTTGCGTAGCCACAGCCACGAACCCATTTCCAAGGTCAACGGCAGAAAAAATTTCTGCTGGCCAAACTGGCCGACAAACTGGTCGAACAAATAATCCCATAAATCGCCGTTAATCACATATTCTTGTGACATCGGCTCAATCTTATAGACATGGTTCTGGTAACAGCGGTCAAACAAGTCTTTTAATGCCAGTGCTTGCGGAATATAAGCAAAAGGTGTTTGCCGTGAGGCATAAGGAAACCATAAACGGTCTTTAATACCAAAGCCGGAATGCAAATCCAAAGCAATGGCAAGTGGCGCACTGAACAACTGCTCCTTAACCACCTTACATAAAGCCAGCGATTCTTTTTCCATTTGCGTGAGATCACCGCGAAACCACGGTAGGTAGCGTGTTAATTGCTGACCGCTGTAAATTTTCTTAGCCCCTAAGCCCTCACCTTCGATTGGCGAGTTGCGCATCAAATCCACACAATTGCCATTGGAGCGCCGACCCAGATACACCCCGACCGGATTGACGATAGGCACAAACACCAAGCGCGAATGTTCCAGCCGTTGCTGCAATTCTTCGTCCCAGTCCAACAATTGCAAGAGAGTTTGCAGATAGGACAAAATCACTTCCGAACCGATTTTCTCCAAACCATGCACCCCGCCAAAAAACGCCAGTACCGGCACATCCGGCTTAGTCGTTCCCAGCGTCAGGCAGTGGATAGGAAATTCCAAATGTTTGTAAGGGATACGCGCAATCACTTCGGTACGCGCACGCGCACCAAACTTCTCGATCAGGCGTTCGAGCTGTTCCAGTTCGGGGAATTTAAAGCCAGTCATGGCGGTGCTAAAAGTTGATGTTGCAATGATAGGTACGTTTTTCCGAGCCGGAAAAGCGTAACGATAACACAAATACCGCTATTTTAAGAGTGGGCAGATTTGGCAATATCCGTAACATCATTGGCTATACGCGCCAAAATCGCATTATGGGCTTCAATACTGATGGCTTGGCGGGTTTGACCCGTGCTATCAATCGGAGGCAAGAAGCTTAAGCGCACCTCTATCCTGTCCAATTTCAACATACTGATAAGATGCGGCAACAAATCATCGTCATCAACAAAAGGGGCAAGGTCTTTGGCCGCACCCAGATATTGGATGGCGACCGGCTGTATAGGCACTTTAGTCAATATGGCAGGTTGGAACAAAGAAGCATGGAAATGCAAAACCTCTTCGCCACGCGTGGTGGTGCCTTCGGGGAAGGCAATAATGTTGCGGTTTTGCTTTAACAGCCAGACCATTTTTTCGGCAGTTTCCACAATGTGCTTTTTTTCGCCGCGCCGGATAAAGATGGTACCCGACTGCCTGGACATAAAGCCGAATATCGGCCAGCTGGCTATGTCACTTTTGGCGACAAAATAGGCGGGCAGATATTGTCCGAGCAAAATGATGTCCAACCATGAGACGTGGTTGCTGACGAGAAGCCCAGATTGTGTAGGCAATTCGCCTTCTTGGCTGACATGCAGCTTGACGATGGCACTAAACCAGCACAGCCAGCGTTTTTTTAGCGCATCCCGGTAGTTTCTGGCCGTATTGGGTGGACACACTAGATTAAGCGCGGGAAATACAACCCCCGCGATAAAACAGCCTGCAACCGCCAATAAGGCGACAGTCAATAGCCTATAGTACAGCCGACTTTTCGATTTCATTACTTGCCTGATAATCCCGCATATAGTGCTTGCTGTAACGCTCCTGCAATTGATCCAAAGGCAACAACACGAACAAATCCATACAGTTAAAATCTTCATCCCAGCACGGTTCGCCGCAAATCAACGCGCCAAAACGCAAATACGCTTTCAGCAATGGCGGGATGCCGGACTCGTCACGGTTACAGCGCAAAGACGCTGGCACAGGAATGGCAGGTGTTACGCCTAATGATGACGGGGCGATATTTTTTGCATCAATATTCCGGTACACGGCATCCACGGCAAAACCGCTAGGGCCTGGGGTGATACTGGCGCAACCCAACAAGTAATTGAACTGGCCTTTTAAGGCATATTCGACCAAGGCAGACCATAAAGTGGTCAATACCGCACTGCCGCGAAAATCAGGGTCTACGCAAGTACGGCCAATTTCCAGAAAGCGGCCTGGCAACGCCAAGACATGATCCAGCTTAAATTCGCTTTGGGAATAAAAATGACCCAATTGTTCAGCCTGGTATTGGGTTAACAAGCGGGTGTAACCGACAACTTTTTGGCTCACGTTATCAAAAACCACCAAATGGTCACAATATTCGTCAACATCATCGTAATCTAAACCTTCCGATTCCGATTTCAGTTTCGCGCCCATTTCTTTAGCAAAAACACGGTAACGTAACCTTTGCGCTTCTTTAATTAGGTCTTTTGAATCAGCGACAAAACAGTCCAAGCGTTTAGCGGGTTTGACGTTTACCTCAGCAGTGTCTTTTATCATAAGTATCCATGTGTTGAAGAGTATCTTTGCCACAGAATAATTAAGGAAAATGTCAGCTTAATGACAGCGAGATTAAAGTTAAATGACAAACCATGCCGATAACTGCTTTTTTAACAAAGGCGTAACTTGCACTATGCGGAATGTGCCGCGCCATCGCCGCCAAATGCCGTTATAATAGCCTTTTATCTTGTATTTCGGTGTCATGCCGTCTTTTTAAAGCCAACATTATGCAAATTATCGCCATTTATCCGGGTACGTTTGATCCGATCACTAACGGACACCTGGATTTGATTGCCAGAGCGTCCAGACTTTACCATAAAGTGATAGTTGCCGTGGCGGTTAACCGCAACAAAGCCCCGTTGTTTACCCTTGATGAACGGGTGGCCTTGGCAAAAGCCGTCACCCCTGAATTTACCAATGTCGAAGTGATAGGCTTTGACAACTTATTGGTCGATTGCGCCCACGACCAAGGCGCTAATGTGATTTTACGCGGCTTACGCGCCGTATCCGATTTTGAATATGAATTTCAGTTGGCAGGGATGAACCGCCGCTTGGCCCCCCAACTGGAAACCATGTTCTTAACCCCCGCCGAACAATATGAATTTATCTCATCCAGTATGATTAGGGAAATTGCCCAGCTTCATGGTGACGTGTCCAGCTTTGTGCCTGAGCTTGTCCGGCAAACGTTAATTAAAAAATTTTCTAAGGAGTAAATGATGGCGCTGATTATCCACGATGCCTGCATCAATTGCGATGTATGCGAACCCGAATGCCCAAACGGGGCGATTTCACAAGGCGAAGACATTTATGTCATCAACCCGGCCCTGTGCACCGAATGTGTCGGCCACCATGACACACCGCAATGCGTGGAAGTGTGTCCGGTCGAATGTATTGACAAAGATGCCTTGTATGTTGAAACCCAAGAAGCTTTGTACCAAAAGTATCTGAAGCTAATCCAATAGGAAGGGTACGGCCAGCAACCCTATTTTTTCGGACAACTCAAGTCAGGACAGGCCAAGCCTATGAACAAACAACGCCTCAACCCTGTGAACGGGTTAATCGCCAGCCTTATGTTGGCCAATGGCCTAGCGGCGGCGCAAACGCCCCACCCTGACCCTCTCCAAGCCATACACACCATTGTCGTCATCTACGCGGAAAATCGTAGTTTTGACAATTTGTACGGCTTGTTCCCTGGGGCTGACGGTATCGCACAAGCCAGTGCGCAATATACTCAAATCGACCATGACGGCAAAGCCTTCACGCATTTACCGCCGATTTGGGCAAGCAAAAACACGCCGCTGATCGCCACTCCATTGCCCAACCAACCGTTTGCCATTGACCAGCCCCCTGTCAACCTGCCGCTTTCCGTGCCGACCCGCGACCTTGTCCATCGTTATTACCAGCATATTGAACAAATCAACGGCGGGCTTAACAACCGTTTTGCCGCCATGTCTGATGCAGGCGGACTAACGATGGGCCATTACGATGGCAGCAAGTTGGCTTTATGGCAATGGGCCAAGGATTATGTCTTGGCCGACCATTTTTTTATGGGCGCGTTTGGCGGCTCCTATCTTAACCATCAATGGTTGGTGTGTGCCTGCACCCCTCAAGACACTAATGCCCCGCCAGATCTTCGCGCCCAACTTGACGGGCAAGGGCGGTTAAAGCCTAAACCGGACAGCAAAGCCTCAGCCTTGGAAGCGCCGCCCGTCTTTTTTGATGGAGCGTTCTCGCCTGATGGTTATTCGGTCAATAGCGCCCAACCGCCTTACCAGCCTTCCGCCGTCCCTCCCAACCAAGGTGGCGATACTCGCTTAGCAGGTGACAAGCCTTACCATTTGCCGACACAAACCAACAAAACCATCGGCGACACCTTGTCTGAGCGGGGCGTTAGCTGGGCTTGGTATGCAGGGGGCTGGAAGCTGGCAGTCGCCGATGGGATGCAAGCCGCCGGACAAAAACGGCAGGTGATTTATGCTGATGGCCCAGATAGCTTAAATTTCCAAACCCACCACCAACCGTTTAATTATTACGCCCGCTTTGCACCTGGCACTAAAGACCGCGAGGAACATTTAAAAGACGGCGAGGATTTTTTACAAGCCATAGATCAGGGCAGCTTACCGCAAGTATCGTTTTACAAGCCGACCGGCCACTTGAATGAACATCCGGGTTATACCGATGTCCTCAGTGGCGACCAGCACATTGCGGGTTTGTTGGAACGCCTGCGCCACAGTAAACAGTGGTCGAATATGGCGATTATCGTCACTTATGATGAAAATGGCGGCTTTTGGGATCATGTCGCCCCCCCTAAAGGTGATCGCTGGGGGCCAGGCTCACGCATTCCGGCACTGATTATCTCGCCTTTTGCCAAACGCGGCTTTGTTGACCATAGCGTTTACGACACTACCTCCATCATCAAATTCATCACCCGCCGTTATGGCTTGGCACCGTTGCCAGGCGTTCGCGCCATTGCGGGAGACTTGAGCCATGCGTTTGCCCTTACCCATCAAGTTAAAGGTAAAAAACACGCTAAAACAACAGGCCGTCACGGAAAAAGCCACACCATTGCCAAACCTTGACCCACACACCATCGCCTTATGGCAGGGGCAATTGACAGACAATAGTGACATTTGCCCCGCTTATTTGCCGCTACTGAATAGTGCCGAACTTGCCCGTGCCGACAGCTTATCCCATCCGCTCATGAGACAACGCCACATTGAGGTACGCGCCCGTTTGCGCTTGCTACTGGCGGATTATCTCCAGCAAGCACCCGCCGACATCCGTATTGTCCGCACCGAACAAGGCAAGCCCTATGTGCCCGATCATCCGCATCTGGTATTCAATATTTCGCATACCGCTCGGCAACTGGTCATTGCCATCGCCCACCAAAGCCAACTGGGTGTCGATATTGAACACGCCAAACCCCGTGCCAATCTCGCCGCTTTGGTGGCAAAATGCTTTGCCGACGTGGAAGCGACGTACTGGCATAGCTTGCCGGACACACAAAAAACCACGGCGTTTTACCGCTTCTGGACTAAAAAAGAAGCCTTCGTCAAAGCCACCGGACGCGGCATTGCTCTAGGGTTAAAAGATTGTGTCATCAACCCGCTGCGACCGGAAACATTTTTAAGCCTGCCTAAGGCCTATCATCCAGACAGCTGGCGGATTATAGAATTGCAGTTGGCGACACCGACAACGGATGATTTGCTTTGCGGGGCGGTGGTGATGGATAGCCCAGCGGACGTTTGTTATTTTCGGATGGTTTGAAAGCGCAAATCCGATGGCTTATTATAAATAAAATTTATATTTATCATATAGTTATTGTTTAAAATAATAGCAACAGCGGCATTTGCATTAATCATCGCGCAAATTATTTTAAAGGTTACTTTTATTTTTTGCATCCCGCCCAACACCTGTTATACTAAGGTTACTTTTTAATAAACGAGCTATTTATGACTAAGAAAAAAGACAAACGGGGACGCAAGGCCTTACCACCGGAACAAAAAAAACCGCCACAACCGACGCTAAAAATAAACCCCTTCTTGCACCCCTTTGTTAAGCTCTTAAAACGCCAATATAAAGCAGGACATGTCAATGCAGACAAACTGGCCGCATTGACAGCGTTGTTGCTTAATGGTGGTCATGAGCCTTCTATTGGGGAGCAGGCGGCACTGATACAGGATGATGAAGCGGCGATACCCACCGAATTGACACCAGACAATGATGATGGTGGCTAAAAGGTTGTAAATCATCCGGTCAAAGCGCCTCCGTTTACGGTAATGATACGGGAGGTAGTTGATGATGAAACGGGTAAAAAAACAGTTTGATGAGTTAAAATTATTTTGGATTTTCGGATTAATCGTGGTGACGGCTATGTTTTTCACCATCTTTTTTGGTAATGTCTAATCCTAATGGCCTCAGCCAAACTTGCAGAGCCGCGACCTTTGCCGCTCTGCATCACACTGCCTCAGCCTTAAACGGACACGTTTAATAGACGGTATCTCGCCAAATCGGCGGGCGTATCGACATCCCATTGCATAGGCAACTCGTAAAACCTAAGCCCTAGGCGCTCGATATTGTTTCGGGTTTGCGCCATCACTTGCGGTGTACTCCAACGGGTGTCGGCAAACACGCCATCCCAAGCTTGATTTAAGCCGATCAGGCTATAACCACCGTCTTCAGTCGGAGCTACAACCCCATCATAACCGCCGCGCAGGACAAGCAACGCGTGTTCCAAATCAGCACCAGTCAATGACGGGCAATCACAACCTATCAACAGCGCGTGGGCATAGTCTTGCAAAGCGGCATTAAACGCGTTACCCATCCTCTCACCTAACCCCCCACCTTGCTGCACTTTTAAAACCACATTAAAGTCTCGCGCCGCCATCTGGAAAAACGGATGTTCCCGTGTTGGCGCACACCATAATTGTACGGCACATAACGGTTGTTGTGTCGCCAAATGCAATGTTTGAACACTGAGGCGGGCATGGACATCAGCGGCTTGATTTGCGCTTAACGCCACCATCAAACGGGTTTTTACTTGGCCTGGTACAGGGGCTTTGCAAAACAGCATCAACACTGAATCGGGATATAAATAAGTCATTTTTCCTCAAAAATCCGCCAATTAAAGCTGTGAAATTTTAATAGTATCCTGACGGATAGCCACGATTTATTAGATTTTTGGCCAATGGGGCGTATCTTCTCTTTTAGAAACAAAGCGCAGTTTTTGACAACGCGCTACAATATCAAGATCACCACATTCGCCTATTCCCGCACATCATGACCAAAGCCTTTAGTATCTTAAGCAAGGAGACTGTTTATAACGGTTTTTTTCGTCTGGAAAAATACCGCCTTAAACATACCCTGTATGCAGGGGGCTGGAGTGCCGAGCTAGACCGTGAGCTGTTTGTGCGCGGGGAGTGCGTGGGGGTGCTGTTATATGACCCCCACACCGATCAAGTGGTGCTGATTGAGCAATTTCGGGTCGGTGCCTTAGCACAGCCCGACCATGCTTGGTTGGTCGAGATTGTCGCCGGTGCTATTGAAGAGGGCGAAACCACCAGCGAAGTCGCCTATCGCGAGTCCTTAGAAGAAGCCGGTTGCACGATTGAAGAATTGCTGGAAATCAGCCAATTTTATACATCACCCGGTGGCACGGCGGAACGGTTGACCTTGTTCTGCGGCAAGGTGGACTGTACGGCTGTCGGTGGCATTCATGGCTTGGCGGATGAGCATGAAGACATTATGGTACGGGTCGTAAGCTTTGCCGATGCCTATCACATGCTGGAAACACGCGAGCTAGATTCGGCCATCCCGATTATCGCCATCCAATGGCTGGCCTTAAATCGGACAGAACTTAGACGACGCTGGGGGGCCACACAGTAACCCTCCCTCTGGGCATTACCCCTATTTCACATTGCCAATGGATATCCACACACTAGCGTTGTCATGCTTACGCCTGTCCACTTTAGCCATTCTGGTGGTGCTGGCAGGTTGCGCCAGCACACCGGAAAATCCCCCCTTATCCCAAACTAGTGCGGCCACCCGCCATCCTGCCGCCAACTACGCCTTAAGCTTGCAAGGCGCACCGTACCGCTATGGCAAGGAATCACCCGAAGAAGGTTTTGATTGCAGCGGCTTTGTCCGCCATGTTTATCGGCGGCAAGGCATTTTACTGCCTCGTACCACACGCCAGATGGCGGCAGCCTTGCCGCCCATTTCTAAACAAGCCGTCCAATCTGGCGATTTGGTGTTTTTCAATACCGATGGCAAGCCTTTTTCGCATGTGGGCATTTATATTGCTGACAGCCAATTTATCCATGCACCCAGCCAACAGACCGGAAAGGTCATGGTCTCCAACCTGAAAAACCATTATTGGCAAAAACGCTTTATGGGTGTACGGCGGCCTTCTTTACATCGGGCCGCCAATTGAGCCGGAGGGCGCTTTAAGTTTCTTCACCCGCCAGCAAGCGTTCAATATTGGTCTTATGTCGCCAGAGCAAAAATATCATCATCACCGCCGAGGCGATGGTGATATTGATGTCACCGACAATAAACCACGCATACAGTGGTGACAATACTGAGGCAATCAATGCCGACAGCGAAGAAATCTTACCGATTTTGTAAATCAACAGCCACGTGGCTATGACCGCCCCGCCTAACACCCAAGAAAACCCCAGCAGCACCCCGACCGAAGTGGCCACCCCTTTACCGCCTTTAAAGCCGAAAAATACCGGATACAAATGCCCCATAAACGCCGCCAAACCGATAATAGCCAGCAATTCCATAGGCACGCCTAATAATTTTCCGACATAAACGGGCAACAAACCTTTCAGCAAATCGCCCAGCAAAGTAATCCCTGCCGCTTTCTTGCCGCCAAAGCGCATCACATTAGTCGCTCCGGGATTGCCTGACCCCTGATCACGCGGGTCAGGCAGACCCATCAATTGACACACCACAATCGCACTACACACAGAACCTATCACATAGGACAGCGGCACCAGCAACCATTCCACCATTATTATTTACCTTTACCCTTAAAGAATCCGTAAGCCGGAAACGTTGCCGACATCTAATGTTTAAAAGACTAATCATAACCGGAAATTAAGCTGATGCATTATTTTTTGGTGTTATATTGTTGGTAATGAAACAAGTTAAGCAATTGCCACAAAAGTTGCTAAAATTTGGCGAACTTGTCCGAGATAGATGTGTTTAAACAGTAAGGTAAACAGAATAGGGAGAAACCTATTGTTAGTGAAAACTTGCTCCAACCCACCCTCTTTCCGTGTCTGTTGGAAACTTGTTTTTTTACAAGCGTCAGAATCGGTTTTTTCACAAAAAACATAAATAAAATGATTATGTTACGTTAAAACAACCCAACCCCCGCCTTTCTTTATAAAGGATAAGCCATTGTTTGAGAAAAACAAACTGCCGGATGATAGACGGATTGCCGGACAACGCTTACAGTTGGCCGCCGAAGCCGCCGGGCTTGGATTTTGGGAAATTGACCCCCTTCACCAACAACTTTGCCATGACAACCGGCGCTTGCAATGGCCGCAACCAGAAAACGCAGGCATCCAGCATAGCAGCCTGGCGGCATGGATAGCTTATGTGCATCCTGATGACCGCGCCAGCGTGATAGGCAACTATCAACAAGCCTTACAACCTGGACAGGCCATGATTGATGTTGAATATCGGGTTGACTATGGCAAAACAGGCCAATGGCTTTGGCTGCAAAGCCGTGGTCGGGTAATCGAGCGCCACCCAAACGGGCAACCGGCATTGTTGGCCGGCATCACGATGGACATCAGCCAGCGTAAACGGGAAGAAACTGCCCTACGGGAGCGGGAACATTACCTGAGGACGATCATCGAAACAGAGCCGGAATGCATAAAAGTTACCGACAGTAATGGCAAATTGCTGGAAATGAACGCCGCAGGCCTTGCCATGCTGGAAGCCAATTCCTTGGAAGAGGCACAGGGGCAATCTCTCTTAGCTTTCATATTGCCTAGGTATCAGAGCACTTTTAGCGCATTGCACCAACGTGTGATGGGGGGTGGGAGCGGAACGCTTGAATTTGAAATCAAAGGCCTAAAAGGCACTCGTCGCTGGCTAGAAACCCATGCTGCACCGATGTTTGACCCCGATGGTAAAGTGACGCAGTTATTGGCCATTTCCCGCGACATCACCCTGCTCAGACATACACAAATGCAACATGAAGTTGAACGGCGTATGCTGCAAATGCTGACCGCTGGGGAGCCTCTAACCGAAATATTGGCGCATCTGGCCAAAGGCTACGAAGCCTTGTTTCCGGGGATGCTCTGCTCGGTGTTATTACTGGGCAAGGATGGCCGGTGGCTTCGGCACGGTGCCGCCCCCAGTTTACCGGCCGCCTATTGCCAAGCCATTGACGGGGTGGAAATTGGTAGCAAGGCCGGTTCATGCGGTACAGCGGCTTACACCAGGCAAACCACCATTGTGACCGACATTTCCAGCGACCCGCTTTGGGTGGATTATAAAGAGCGGGCATTGGCCTATGGGTTGCATGCGTGTTGGTCGGTACCAATCATTAGCAAATATGAGCGGGTACTCGGAACTTTCGCGCTTTATTATACAACTCCCCGCAGCCCATTAGCCGAAGAATTGGCCACCCTCCAATCAGGCGCTTCATTGGCCAGTATTGCCATTAGCTATAGCCTCTCAGAAGCCGAACTCAAGCAAAGCGAAGCTAACCTCAAACATGCCCAATCCGTGGCAAAAATTGGCAGTTGGCAATTGGACATAAAATGCGGCGGCAGCTTGGTTTGGTCTACCGAAACTTACCATATTTTCGGCATCCACCCTGACATTCCGATCAATCACCAACTGTTTCTCGATTTCGTGTACCCAGATGACCGCACGCCAGTTAATGCGGCTTACCAGAATGCGCTAAAGGGTGAACCATTCCTCATCGAACACCGGATTATCGTGGATGATGAGGTGTATTGGCTGGAAAGTCGAGGTAATCCAGAATTTGACGAGACCGGCCAGTGTCTGGCCCTTATCGGCACGGTGCAGGATATCACTGAACGCAAACAAGCCGCCATCGCCTTACAAAGGGAAAACGAGCGTTATCAGATGTTTTTGCGCACTGCCAGCGACGGCATCCATATCCTTGACAAGGACGGCAACCTCATCGAAGCCAGCGATTCTTTTTACGTGATGTTAGGCTACTGCCGCGAGGAAATGCAGGGCGTGAATGTGTCGGGATGGGATGCCAAATTTACGAAGGCTGAACTTGTCTGCAAGCTCAAACAACAATTCGGCCAGCCAAGCCGTAACTTATTTGAGAGCCTCCATCGGCGCAAGGATGGCAGTGTTTTTGATGTGGAAATCAGCAGTTTTCCGCTCGAACTTGATGGCAAGCCACTGTTGTTCAACTCTTCGCGGGACATTACCGTCCGCAAAGCAGCCGAAGCGGCGGTGTGGCAATCCGAAAGGCGTTTCCGCCTGCTCTTTGAAAACATGCAAACCGGGTTTGCGTTGCACGAAATCATCACCGATGCAAACGGCCAGCCGGTCGATTATGTGTTTCTTATCCCCAATGAAGCCTACCGGCGGTTCACGGGCTTCAACCTGAAAGCCATCATCGGCAAACGGGTGAGCGAAGTTTATCCCAAAATGACCAATGACACCACCGATTGGATCAGCTTTTTTGGCGAGGTGGCCCTCAGTGGCGATACTCGGCACATTGAATCCTATGCGCAAGGCCTAGGCCGCTGGTATGACATCACCGCCTACCAAGCCGAGCCTGGACAATTTGCCGCGCTGGTCACCGACATTAGCGAACGTAAGCAAGCCGAGGAGCAACTGAGCAAGCTGGCCTTGGTGGTAGAACAAAGCCCGGAGAGCATCGTCATCACCAACTTGAACGCCCAGATTGAATATGTCAATGAAGCCTTCGTGCATAATAGCGGTTACAGCCGTGAAGAACTTATCGGCCAGAACCCGCGTATCCTAAACTCCGGTAACACCCCGCCAAAAAATTTTATGGCGCTCTGGAATGCCATTATCCAAGGCCAGACGTGGCGCGGGGAGCTTTACAACCGCCGCAAGGATGGCAGCGAATATATAGAGATTGCCATCATCGTTCCGCTCCTCCAGCCGGATGGGGGTATCAGCCACTTTGTTGCAATAAAAGAGGACATCACCGAAAAAAAACGTCTGGACGCGGAACTGAAACAATACCGCCATCAATTGGAAGACAGGGTGGCGGAACGGACTGCCGAACTGGAACACACACGGGCTTTGGCAGATGCCGCCAATCAGGCCAAAACTGCGTTTCTGGCAAACATGAGCCATGAAATCCGCACCCCAATGAATGCCATTATTGGGCTGACCTATCTTCTGGGCCAAAGCACACTCACATTAGAACAGGCCAATCGCTTGGATAAAATCGATGCCGCCGCCCAACACCTGCTGGCGATTATTAATGACATTCTTGATTTGTCGAAAATCGAGGCCGGTCATTTAGAATTGGAACATATCGACTTCGCCCTTGCTGCCGTACTTGACCCTATCCGCTCATTAATCGCTGGCCAAGCCCGAAGCAAAGGCTTGGCTATTGAAGTGGATGCCGGAGATGTGCCACAGTGGTTGCGCGGCGATTTGACCCGGCTGCGCCAAGCCTTGCTGAATTATGCCGGCAATGCCGTCAAATTCACCGAGCGCGGCTCTATTTGGTTGCGGGCCAAACTGATTGAGGATACAGACGTGGGTTTGTTGGTGCGCTTTGAAGTCCAAGACACCGGCATCGGCATTGCGGAAAAAGACCAGCACCTACTGTTTACAGCTTTCAGCCAAGCCGACGTGTCAACCAGCCGAGAATACGGCGGTACCGGTTTGGGGCTGTCCATCACCCGCAATTTGGCGACCATCATGGGCGGCGAGGCGGGCATGGAAAGCGTCTTAGGCCAAGGCAGCACCTTCTGGTTTACCGTCCGATTGCAACGTGGTCACGGCATGATGCCCGCCATTGTCCGGCACTACCAGCCAGTAGACAGCGAGTCCTTATTACGCCGAAATCATGCGGGTGCGCGTTTACTGCTGGCGGAAGACAATCTGGTTAACCGCGAAGTGGCGCTGGAATTATTGCATGGGGTTGGTATGGCCGTAGATATTGCCGAAAATGGCAAGGTCGCCGTGGAAAAAGTCCGCACGAACACTTACAATCTGGTGCTGATGGATGTGCAAATGCCGGAAATGGATGGCTTGGCGGCCAGCAAAGCCATCCGCAACCTGCCCGGCCATACCACCTTGCCGATTTTGGCCATGACCGCCAATGCCTTTAACGAAGACCGAAACAATTGCCTTGCCGCTGGTATGGATGACTTCGTCGCCAAACCGGTAATCCCTGAAGTCCTCTACGCGGCACTGCTACATTGGTTATCACCACCCAACCAAGACATCCAGCTCACAGGGTCGGTCGTGCCAGCCCCGGCAAACTGCGGGAAAGAGACGGCAACCATCACAAATGCCGATAGTGACGCGCAACTACCCGATATTCGTGGTCTGGAAATAGCCCAAGGTTTGGCCGTTGTCAGAGGCGATGTCGGAAAATACCGACAGTTATTGCAACTATTTGCCGACTCCCATAGCGGCCACATGCAGCAAGCCCTAAACCGGCTGGACGAAGGCGACAATCAGGCCGCCTATTATTTGGCCCATGATCTAAAAGGCGTTGCCGCCACCTTAGGAGCCTTCCGTGTTTCGGAACTGGCAACCCAGCTAGGCAAGGCCTTACGCCAAAATGCCCCGTTGCTTGAATGTAAGGACTTGGCCCAATTATGTGATAGTGAACTGGCGCAATTGGTCGGAGCCATCTTGACCCTACCCGAAGAAACAAGGGAGGACAAAGAGGCTAGGCCACCTATAAGTTCGGAACAGTCGATGCAAATACTGACGGATCTTAAAAAGCTGCTCACCGAAGATGACAGCCAAGCTTCCCGTTTAAGCCAGGAACATGCTGCTTTTCTACAGAAGAAGTTAGGTGGCCGCTATGCCGATTTTTGCCGCCAAATTAATTTATTTGACTACGAAGATGCATTAAAAACACTGGCTTCCATCCCGAACATTTGATTATGCCTACTTTATGTTTTGAGAGCGGGCAAACCTTTTTAAGAATG
>JACXTQ010000089.1 GCA_016919605.1 Methylovulum sp. | reverse complement strand
GCTTCATCGTCAGCCAGCGAGCCTGCCAGCATGTTGTCGATATACTGCTGCTGGGTAGCGGATAGGGCGGGTAATGCCCATAGCATTAGCAAAAAGGTTGCCGCTGGTGCAAGTTGTTGTTTATGCTTCACGTTTTCTTCCTGTTTTTAGGGGAGGTAGTACGGGTATACACTTTGTAAAACCAGTATAGGATAGGTTTGGCGAAATGTTAGCGGCTAAGATGTCGCGCTACCTATCATTTAAAATAATTGTCTATAATTTGGTTGTTTTTATCATAAAACTTGGTTATTTAGAAACGTATAGTTTTAAACTAATCGATGCTTAAAAAATGACGTTAACAACGCTGTAGGCTTGCAAGCGATCTAGGTTTGCCATAAGCTTAGCCCACACGCTATAAACCTAAGCTAATCCCGCCTTTTTACGGTAACATTCCACAAAAACCCATTAACAGCCCTGCTAAGGCCCGGTGTCGGGTAAAATAGAGGCTTTTTCACCCATGACTTTCCCTACCTAATGAGCAAACAAGAAAAAACCTTGACCATGACGGTGTTGATGACACCGGATATGGCGAATTTTTCCGGCAATGTCCACGGCGGTTCTTTATTGAAGCTGCTGGATCAGGTCGCTTATGCCTGTGCCGCGAAATATTGCAAAAACTATGTCGTCACCGCCGCTTTAGATCAAGTGTTCTTTAAACAACATGTGAATGTCGGTGAGTTAGTGACGTTTTACGCCCGCGTCAACCATGTGGGCCGCTCTTCTATGGAAGTCGGCGTGAAGGTGGTGGCGGAGCATTTGCGCACTTATGAAAAACGCCATACCACGTCGTGTTTTTTTACTATGGTGGCGATTGACGAGAACGGCAAATCGGTGGAAGTGCCGCGTTTAGAGCTGGAGACTGATGAAGAAAAGCGTTTATACGCCGCCGCCGAGCTACGCAAGCAATTACGCCAAGAAAGTTTGGCAAGAAGCCGGGCGTTGCAGATTAACGATGATGAGGATGAATGATAAGTGCTTACACAAGAGAATTTTGAACAACTGCCGTTAAAGGATTTTGCTGAGAAAGCGTATTTGGATTATTCCATGTATGTTATCCTCGACCGTGCCTTGCCGCATGTGGCGGATGGTTTAAAACCGGTGCAGCGGCGGATTGTTTACGCCATGTCCGAACTGGGGCTAAACGCCACCGCCAAATACAAAAAATCGGCGCGTACCGTCGGGGACGTATTGGGAAAATACCACCCGCATGGCGACTCGGCCTGTTACGAAGCGATGGTGCTGATGGCGCAGAGTTTCTCTTACCGCTATCCTTTGATTGACGGGCAAGGTAACTGGGGGTCTCCTGATGATCCTAAATCCTTTGCCGCCATGCGTTACACCGAATCACGGTTGACCGCCTACGCGAACACGTTGTTGAGTGAGTTGGAACAGGGTACGGTGGAGTGGACGGACAATTTCGACGGTACGCTGAAAGAACCGGCACTGCTGTCCGCGCGTTTGCCCAATATCTTGCTAAACGGCACGATGGGTATCGCCGTGGGTATGGCCACCGACATCCCCCCGCATAATTTACGCGAAGTGGCCAACGCCTGCATGATGCTCTTGGATGAGCCGGACAGCCCGCCGGAATCGGTCTTTCTGCATATCAAAGGCCCGGATTACCCCACCGATGCCGAAATCATCACTTCGGCGGAAGACATCCAGAAAATTTACCGCACGGGTGGCGGTTCGGTGAAAATGCGGGCGAAGTACGAACTGGAAGATGGTGTGATTATTATCACCGCGTTGCCGCATCAGGTTTCTGGGGCCAAGCTGATGGAGCAAATCGCGGCGCAGATGTTGGCAAAAAAACTGCCGATGATCGAAGATTTGCGTGACGAGTCAGATCATGAAAATCCCACCCGTTTGCTGATTATCCCCAAATCCAAACGCGGTTTGGATGTCGAAGGCGTGATGTCACATTTGTTCGCCACCACCGACTTGGAAAAAAGCTACCGCATCAACCTGAACATGATCGGCTTGGATGGCCGTCCACGGGTAAAAAACCTGCATGAAATTTTGCTGGAGTGGTTACAGTTCCGTACCGAAACCGTGCGCCGCCGCTTGCAATTTCGCTTGGATAAGGTGCTGGCGCGGTTACACATCTTGGATGGCTTACTGATAGCCTATCTTGATCTGGATGAGGTTATCGCCATTATCCGCAACGAGGACAAACCCAAACCAGTGCTGATGGAGCGGTTTAGCCTCAGTGACTTGCAGGCCGAAGCGATATTGGAGTTGAAACTGCGGCATTTGGCAAAGCTGGAGGAGATGAAAATACGCGGCGAACAAGAGGCCTTAGCTAAAGAACGGGCGGGCCTGGAAAAAACCTTGGCTTCACCCCGGTTGCTAAATCGGTTGATTAAAAAAGAAATCCAAGACGATGCCAATAAGTACGGTGATGACCGCCGCTCGCCGATTGTCGAGCGGGTCGCCTCGCAGGCGTTGGACGCAGTGGCGCTGATTAGCAACGAACCGTTGACCGTCATTTTATCGGAAAAAGGCTGGATTAGGGCGGCAAAAGGCCATGACATTGATGTCAACTCCTTAAATTACCGCTCAGGTGATAGTTTTCTCGATGCCGTCAAATGCCGCTCCACCCAGCCGCTTTATCTGTTCGATTCGACCGGCAAAGCCTACAGCACCTCCGCCCATGACTTGCCCTCGGCCCGTACCCAAGGCGAACCGCTCACCGCACGGTTAAACCCACCAGCGGGGGCATTTTTTACGCATGTGTTAGTGGGTAATCCTGAGGATTGGTTAGTGCTGGCAACACATCTAGGCTTAGGTTTTAAAGTGCAGTTGCGCGAGCTATTGACTAAAAATAAAGCGGGCAAATCGGTGATAGCCCTAAACGATGAGGCCAAATTGTTAAAGCCTTTGCTGATTGCTCATGACAGCGATAGCCTGGCGGTGGCGACCCAACAAGGGCGGCTGTTGATTTTCCCCAGCGCCGAGCTACCGGCATTGGCGCGTGGTAAGGGCAATAAACTGATTCAATTGACCGGCACTGATCTCGAAAGCGGTAAAGATAGCGTGGTGGCCATCACCGTCCTACCTGAAGGTATGCCGTTAAAAGTGCTGTCCGGCAAACAATTTTTGACCCTCAAAGCCGCTGATATTGCCCAATATTCGGGCAAACGCGCCAACCGAGGGATGCTGTTGCCGCGTGGGTTCCAAAGGATTGATGGCCTATTGTGCGAATGATAACTAAAATTACCCTACGTCTAAAAAAAACCCGCTATTAAAGCGGGTTAAAAGGCCAAAAATCACCCTGGCTGACTAATTTTCAATCCAGATTAACTCAACCCGCCGATTTGCCGAGCGACCTGCTTCCGTAGCGTTATCGGCAATCGGATGGCTTTCGCCAAAACCTGTCGCCCGTAATCTATTACTGATTCCTTTGCCGCGCAGATAATGCACCACCGACTCGGCACGCCGTTGCGACAACTTCATATTATGGCTAAATGACCCTTCACTGCTGGCGTGGCCTTGGACTTCAAGGTCATTTTTCTGTGGATAAAGGTTCAGGCTAGTGGCGACTTCATCAAGCAGCCTGCGGGCAGTGACCGTCAACTCAGCAGAGTCATAATTGAAATGCTCACTTTTTAAGATCAACTTGATCGGGCAACCGATAGCATCCACCTGACTACCCGCAGGCGTACCGGGGCAACGGTCTAGGCAATCATTGACACCGTCCGCATCAGCGTCAAGGCTGGAACAATCGGCAACGGGAGGAGCGGGCGCGGGTGCGGTCTCCACTTGGGCGACTTGGGTAGGTTTAGGGCCAAATGGGATTACGAAACCGACATTGATGACCATATCATGGAATTGGTCTTGGACACCCGATGCAACAGTGGGGTTATTGTTGTAGCGATAACGTATATCACTACGCAACAGAAAATTGTCGGCCACCTCATAAGTAAACCCAGTGCCAATCTCACCAATAAAACCCGTCGCATTATACTCTTTATAACGCGTCCTCATCCCGCCCACGCCCACCACCGTATAAGGGGCGAACTTATTGCGGTTAAAGAAATACTGGGCATCTATCGTGCCACCACCCAGTTTCCAGTCACCGATATAATGCTGGTCTGAACGGGCATAACCGCCAAACTCTTCGTAAAACCCCTTTATTTCGACATTAAAGTGTTCGTTAATTTCTTTCCCAACACCAAGACCGCCCCCCCAACCATCGGCGGCGTGGCGATCGCCCCCCGTATTGACAAAAGAGCCAAACGGGGCGACATACCAACGTTTATCCAAAAATTCATCGGCGGCTTGAACTGACGGCAAAAAGCCCAAGCCGGCCAATATGGCCATACTGAGTGTGTTATGCTTTAACATAATGATTACCTTCGGTGAAATAAAAAAGAGGACTTCATAAAAGTGCTGCTATTGCGGCCTAAGGATAGGGGGCGCAACTTGACGTGTTAATAGCTGTCTAAAATCTTACCAAAACCGACTTATTTCGTGCTTGGTTAAAAAACAATAAATTTCAATAGCTTGAAAAAACAAAAACGCATTATTTATTAAAGAAGCAAGACGACATGGCTCCAAAAACCCTCAGAACAGCTCTGGATAATCTAACCATGACTTAAATCATAACAACAGCAAGGGGTCTAAGTCCAACCCTCATGGTAAAAGTGCGTGATTTTCGCAAAAAAACAAAACCTTAGCTGTTAACACAGCGGGGCAATCAGCTTATAAATTACATTAACCTATTGATTAATAATGACATTTATTTACATCGGTTATTGGTTGTCGCCAGTGCATTGGCAATCCAGCGAAACCGCTTACCCTTGAAAAAAATCACCCTTAACCTACCGCCCCGCTGTTAAAACCCCCCCTCTTCCCGACCCAACAAGGACACCATGATTAGCCTCTTCATAGCCAGCCTAGCCCTAGGGCTTGTGGCTGGCCTCTTGGCCGGACTCTTTGGCATAGGCGGCGGCGCAGTCATCGTACCCGTACTCGCCATCGTCTTTAAAGAACAAGACTACCCGCCTGATCTCATCCTACTCATGGCCGTCGCCACCTCACTCGCCACCATCGTCCTCACTTCTATCGCCTCCGTCACCGCCCACCACCGCCTAGGCTCCGTGCTATGGCCGAAAGTCTGGCGCTTAGCCCCCATGATAATCATCGGCACCGCCGCCGGGGCCGTATTTGCCAAACACATCCCCGCCGACACCCTACGCCTGATATTGGCCGTATTTTTAGCCTATGTCGGCCTCCAAATGGCCCTACAACTCAAACCCAAACCCGGCAAAGCCGCGCAACCGCTATGGCTAGACTACATCGCCGCCACCGTCATCGGCCTCATGTCCGCATTGGTCGGCATTGGCGGCGGTAGCCTAACCGTACCCTACCTAATCCACGGACAACTGCCCATGCGCAACGCCGTAGCCATCTCCAGCGCCTGCGGCCTCCCCATAGCCCTCGCCGGAACCGCCACCTACGCCCTCCTAGGCTGGGATGCCGCCCACCTGCCGCCCTGGAGCCTAGGCTATATCAGCCTACCTGCCTTTGCAGGCATCAGCCTCACCAGCATCCTCACCGCCCCCCTAGGCGCAAAGCTGGCTCACAAACTGCCCGCCGCCCACCTAAAACGCTACTTCTCACTCCTCCTGTGGCTCATGGCCGCCAAATTAGTGTGGCATTGACAGACTTTGCTACAATAGCCACTTATTTTTTAACCTAAGCCCCCCACTTTTATGGCAGACGACATCGACAAACAGTTTTACAACCGTGCCGACGCACAAATCCACCTAGCCAACGAACAACTTAAAGAAGCCGAACGCGGCCAAGTATGCGCATCCATCATGTTTGCCGCCGCCCGCTTCAACGCCTGGAGCAACGCCTGCGATGCCCAAGCCAGCGAACCCATGGCCAGCCACCGCGACCAAGCCATCG
>JACXTQ010000088.1 GCA_016919605.1 Methylovulum sp. | reverse complement strand
ATCTAAGCTGGCGATGGAGCTGACTCCGTCAACAAACAAAAAAGCGGGGTGGTTGGACGCGTCCATCGCTTTGCGTACGCCGCCAATGTCACTGGTGACACCGGTCGCGGTTTCGTTATGAGTCGCCAATACCGCTTTGATTTCGTGGTTAGTGTCTTCTTTCAGGCGGGCTTCCAGTTTGTCCAACGGAATGCCTTTACCCCAGGTTTCTTGGTGGATTTCGACATCAAAGCCTAAGCGTTTGGCCATTTCCGCCCACAAGTGGCTAAATTGGCCGAAGCGGTAAATCAGGACTTTATCGCCAGGGTTTAAGGTGTTGGTCAAGGCCACTTCCCAGCCCGCCGTGCCTGTGGCAGGGAAAATAAACGCCTGTCCGGTTTCGGTCTTAAAGATTTTTTTCAAATCTTGCAATAACGGGGTCAGCAATTTGGGGAACACCGGCGAGCGGTGGTCTTCCATTGCAACGTGCATGGCGTTAAGCACTTCGTTAGGGACGTTAGTAGGGCCTGGGATATAAAGGTGGTTACGACCAGCCATGGAGTTTCCTCTTGTAATAGGTTGTTAGGTAAGGGGTAGGGTCATCGCGCAAACGGGGGTTTGGGCGGCTCTAAGTTGCGGATGGATAAGGGAGTGCTTTATCAAACCTTCGCAACCGCGTGGCTTAAGTATAAAGCAGGTTGGTGGTTTTTGATAAACTCCCAACAAAAAAACGAGCAATAATGACATAGCCACTGCCATTGGGCAAGATTTTATTGTCAGTTTATCGCGGTAACAATTGACTTTACGGTGTCTGAAAGTAGAATGGGCGATTTATTTGTTTCTGGGGTATGCCAGAATTATTTTTTCCAGGTACTGATGGTCAGTACGTCAACACCCAAAAAGCAGGAATGTACAGATGAGTCACACTTTATATACAGCGTCAGTCCAACGGGTACAGCGCTGTGAATTGGCTGTTCCGGGATCTAATCCCGATATGTTCGAAAAAGCGATGAAGAGTGGCGCGGATTTTATTTTTTTGGACTTGGAAGACGCGGTCGCCCCTGACGACAAGCTACGCGCCAGAAAGAACATTATCGAAGCGATCAATGATTTGGATTGGCAAGGCCACGGCGTGACCGTTTCCGTGCGTATCAATGGGCTGGACACCCAGTATATGGTGCGTGACGTGGTGGATTTGGTCGAGCAGGCCGGCAGTAAAATCGACACGATTTTAATCCCCAAAGTCGGCGTATATGCCGATGTCTACATGGTTGAGGCCATGCTGAACCAATTGGAGATGCAACAAGGCCTGAAAAATAAAATCGGCATTGAAGCCCTGATTGAAACCGCCCTAGGTATGGCCAACGTCGAAGACATTGCCCGCCAAGGTGCCTGTGGCCGCTTGGAAGCTTTGCATTTTGGCGTTGCTGACTATGCCGCCAGCAACCGCGCCCGCACCACTAATATCGGTGGCCTTAACCCTGATTATCCCGGCGACCAATGGCATGCCGCCATCAGCCGCATGACCGTGGCTTGTCGCGCCTATGGCCTGCGCCCCATTGATGGCCCGTTCGGCGATTTTAAAGACCCCGAAGGCTTCACTATGGCGGCCAAACGGGCGGCGGCATTAGGCTGTGAAGGTAAATGGGCTATCCATCCCTCACAAGTGGCTTTGGCTAATGATGTGTTCACCCCCCCTGCCGCCGAAGTGGATAAGGCGCGGCGGATATTAATCGCCCTGCAAGAAGCGGCGGCGCAAGGCAAAGGCGCGGCGGCACTGGATGGCCGCCTGATAGATGCCGCTTCCGAGCGCATGGCGAACAATATCGTCAGGTCGGCTGAGGCGATTGCGGCAAAGAACCAATAATTATCGTGGCAGGTGGCTGTGTTGGCGCTTGCACTCAACTAGACCTAAAGGAGATGCTGTGGATATTCATGAATATCAAGCAAAAGAAATTTTAAGCGGTTACGGTGTCAAAATCGCGGAAGGGGGCTTGGCGTATAGTCCTGAAGATGCAGTCCAACGCGCTAGAGAAATTGGCGGACATATTTGGGCGGTCAAAGCTCAAATCCATTCGGGTGCACGTGGCAAGGCGGGCGGCATTAAGATTTGTAAAACCCATGATGAGGTCGAAGCCGCCGCCGAAGCCTTATTGGGCAAGCGTTTAGTGACCCATCAAACTGGCCCTGCGGGTAAAGTTTGCGCCCGTTTGTATGTCGAGGCGGGTACGGACATTGCCAAAGAATTGTATTTTTGTTTCTTGGTAGACCGTAGTTCCGAGCGTATCGTGATGGTCGGCTCCGCCCAAGGTGGTATGGATATTGAAGAGTTGGCCGTGACTAACCCCGAAGCCATCACCAAAATCTATATTGAACCTGCGGTGGGCCTGCAAGACTATCAGGCGCGTGATATGGCTTTTTCTTTAGGTTTGGATGCCGAAATCATCAGCCACGCCGTCAAAACCATTCGGGGCTGTTATCGCGCCCTGCGTGATTTGGATGCCAATATGCTGGAGATCAACCCCTTGGTCATCACCCGCAATAATGAGTTGCTGGCTTTGGATGCGAAAATGGGCTTTGATGAGAACGCCCTGTTCCGGCAACTGAAAATCTCCGAATTGCGTGATAAGACCCAAGAAGACCCCCGCGAAACCGCTGCCGCCGACCGTGGCTTAAGTTATGTCGGCCTAGATGGCGACATCGGCTGTATGATTAACGGCGCGGGCTTGGCAATGGCGACAATGGACATGATTAAGTTGGCGGGCGGTGAGCCAGCCAATTTCTTGGACGTGGGCGGTGGCGCTTCCGCTGAACGTACCGAGAAAGCTTTCCGTTTGGTACTGGCGGATAAAAACGTCAAAGCCATGCTGGTCAATATTTTTGCGGGTATCAACCGTTGCGATTGGATTGCCGAAGGGGTGGTGCAGGCGGTCAGAAAAATTGATATGAAAGTGCCGCTGATCGTCAGATTATCCGGTACAAACGTCGAAGAAGGCCAACGGATCATTAAGGAAAGCGGCTTGCCTATCATCACCGCTGAAACGTTGGCGGAAGCGGCGGAAAAGGCCGTACAAGCGCGTAATGAAGTTGTTGCCCGTACTACAGCGGCTTAAGGAAATATTAT
>JACXTQ010000012.1 GCA_016919605.1 Methylovulum sp. | reverse complement strand
CATCCAATGTCCGCGCTCCCCAGCGCTGACCTTTTCGTTCACGGCCATGCGCTTTTTCAATGGCTTGCAAATGCTGCAACAACGCTGATGGCGATAGTTCGGTAGCAATCGCCATCACGGCATTAATGTAATCAGGCTGGTCTTGCGGCCCCATCGGCAAACTTCGGTACAAGCTGGAGCAGGCCAATTCCTCAACCCCAGGAATCTGGGCGATAGCGTGGCGGGCGGTTTTGATCTGCCCGATAGGGTCGGCAAGATTACTGCCCAAACCCAAATACACAAGGGTAGCGTCAGTCGTGGTTTCAGAAAGGGATGGCGTCATGGTTCAATAAATAAGTTCTTACAATGGCTTGCTTCGCACCCACACGGGCATGAAGCCGCTCAGCTTTGCACTTCAGCGGCGGCTGGAGTTTTTTTGCGGTAATTTCGTTTACGTGGCTTACCCGTGGCACTTTTACGCGAAGGTTGAGTCATTTTCCGCTGCTCGTTCTCGCTGGCGTATTGATAAACCTGCCACCATTGCGCCAACTCGCTATCAGCGCCGCCGGTTTCGGCGCGAAGCAACAGAAAATCATAGCCTGCCCGGAACCGAGGATGCAAGATCAAACGGCTGGGCTTGGAGCCGACACGGGTATTGAATTTGGGCTGCAAGCTCCAAACCTCACGGATAGCCAGCCCGATATGGCGAGGCAGGGCAGTAAACCTTAGCTGTCTAGCGATGACTTCATTGGCGGCATCCTGATAAGCCATAAAGTCCACTTGTCCCTCGGCCATTTTTTGCGCCGCCAACACCCGCACAGGCTCCCACAATAGCGCTGCAAACAAAAAGTAGGCCGTCACCGATTTACCATCAGCAATCCGATTATCAGAGTTTTGCAATGCCTTAATCAATAACATGCGCGGAAACTCATGTTCCTCGCTTGCCAAGCTGCGCTCAGTGTCGGGGAACAGCACCTGAAATAAGCCGTAATGCCTGAGCATTTCAAACGTCTGCAAGGCATAGCCATACAAAAATAGCTTGAGGACTTCATCATAAAGCCGTGCCGATGGAATGCTGGACAGCAACGGGGCGGCTCCGTGCAAGGCCTGTTCACAGTCAGGATGTAGCTTAAAGCCCAATTTGGCGGCAAAACGCACCGCCCTTAACATCCGCACCGGATCTTCACGAAACCGTGTACTAGGGTCGCCTATAAGCCTAAGAATGGCATTACGATGGTCTTCCATGCCCTGCACATAATCGACAACGGAAAAATCCTTGATATTGTAATATAGGGCATTGACAGTAAAATCACGCCGCCAAACATCTTCCTCAATCGTGCCATAGACGTTGTCACGCAGCACCCGCCCTTCGTGGTTAAGCACCTGCGCATCATTTTGCGCTTCGCCATCCCCCCGAAAGGTCGCCACCTCGATCACCTCGCGGCCAAAATGAACGTGCGCCAGACGAAACCGCCGACCAATAATCCGGCAATTGCGGAACACCTTGCGCACCTGCTCGGGGTCGGCGTTGGTCACGACATCAAAATCCTTAGGCTCCCGCCCCAACAACAAATCCCGCACACAACCGCCCACTAAATACGCGTCAAAGCCTTCCTTTTGCAAACGGTACAAGACTTTTAAGGCATTGTCACTGATTTGGGCACGCGAAATAGTATGCTCGGAACGTGTGTAAATCCTGACTTTTTCAACCGTTGGCGGGGTTATTTGCGCCCTGGCCGACTGAATTATTTTTTTGAAAAGATTTAGAATGAGCGTCACACCAATATTGTTTATTTTTTTAATTGTATTAATCATATCATTTCAATGAATTCTATCCCACCATAGCAAGTTTGTTTTCTTTTACATTCCCCTTTTGATTATAGTAGAATCGTTGTTCTGATTTTTCACAAGCCCGCTAATTTTTACAAACCTAGCGTCCATTGTAACCAGATAAAAGATCAGGTAACCATTTTTTTACACACTCGCACCCTTTTTAATGTGCTTGACGGAATTGATATGTTTAAGAAGATTATTAGTGGATTAATTGACCACCCTGTCCTAACCAGTATTTTTGTAACAGACTTTTTCATCCTTCTGTTCCACAGGCCGCCATTTTTGTTTTCATTGGCAATGCTCGGCGCATTAATGGCCATGTGTATGTATTTCGGCCAGAAATTAGCCTTGTTTAAAGATTAATTGGCACTGGACACACACCCACAAAAACCACGACCAGGCTTGGGTTTACGGCCTGCCCCTGGTTTTTTGCGCCGATTGGCAGCGGTCATTTATGACCTTTTTCTGCTGATTGCCGTTTTTTTTGTCGCCACTGCGCTGTTATTGCCCCTAAATTCAGGCGTAGCCTTCAGCCGCCAACAAGTCTTCTACCCCCTCTATCTACTGACCATCGGTTTTATTTTCTATGGCTGGTTTTGGACGCACGGCGGCCAAACGTTAGGCTTAAAAGCGTGGAAAATACAGGTTTTGACACACGAACAAAAGCCTATAAACTGGACGCAAGCGTTTATCCGTTATATAACCGCTTTGGTGTCTTGGAGTCTGTTCGGGCTAGGTTTTTTTTGGATTATTTTCGATAAGGATCGGCGTGGCTGGCATGACCACTTATCCAAGACGGCGGTATTTTTTGATGCTCAAAAAAAATAATAACAACGATTTCGTTATCATCACCTTTAACGCAAACTGAGCCTAACTTTATTTTAACATGAACAATCCATTATTGACCGATAGCCCTTTGCCGCTTTTTTCGCAAATCAAACCCGAACACATCGAACCGGCAATAGACCAACTGTTAGCCGATGTCCGCACAGTCGTTAACGAACAATTACAAACCAAGCAAAACTATAGCTGGGAAAAATTGATCCAACCGATAGCAGACGCTGAAGATCGCCTAAACAAAGCGTGGTCGCCGGTCAGCCATCTCAATTCTGTCTGTAACAATGAAGCTTTGCGGGAAGCCTATAACGCCTGCCTGCCCAAGCTTAGCGATTACGGGACGGAGATGGGGCAAAACAAACGCCTGTTTTATGCTTATCGGATGATCGCCAAACGCTCGGACTTTGCCAGCTTCGATACGGCACAACAAAAAATTGTCCGCAATGCCTTGCGTGACTTCCGCTTGTCCGGCGTTGATTTAAGTGAAGAAAAAAAACAACGCTATAAAGAAATCAATCAAGAATTAAGCCAGCATACCAGCCATTTTAGCGAAAATGTCCTAGATGCCACCAACGCTTGGACTAAAGTGGTCAGCAAAAAACGCGACTTGGTCGGCCTACCCGAATCCGCCCTCGCCCAAGCTAAGCAAACCGCCGAGCAAGCGGGCGAAGAAGAAGGCTGGATGCTGACGTTGCATTTTCCGTCGTACAACGCCGTCATGACTTATGCCGACAGCCGCGAATTGCGCCATGAAATCTACGAGGCCAACGCCACCCGCGCCTCCGAAATCGGCCCACACGCCGGTCATTGGGACAACGGCCTGCTGATGGAACAAATCCTCTCCTTGCGCCATGAAAAAGCCAAGCTCTTAGGCTTTAATAATTACGCCGAATTGTCACTCGCTACCAAAATGGCGAAAAAACCCGAAGATGTCATTGGTTTCCTTGAAGATTTGGCCGACAAATCTTGGCGACAAGCGCGTAACGACTTGATTGAATTGCAAGATTACGCTAGGGAACACCATGCCTTCATCGAGATGGAGCCGTGGGACATCAGTTATTTCTCGGAAAAGATGCGCCAGCATTTTTACCAGCTTTCACAGGAAGAAGTCAAAAGCTATTTCCCCATTACCCGTGTCCTGCCCGGCCTGTTCGCCATTGTCGAACGCTTATACGGCTTGCAAATCACCGAAATTTTTGAATTTGACAGTTGGCATCCTGATGTGCGGTTTTTCCAAATCCATGATAAGGACGGGCAACTGCGCGGAAAATTTTATATCGATCTCTACGCCCGTCCGCATAAACGTGGCGGAGCATGGATGGACGATTGTGTCAGCCGCAAAAAAGTTGGCGACAGCGTCCAAACCCCAGTCGCCTACCTGACCTGCAACTTCACCCCGCCTACAGCCGATACCCCCGCGTTGTTAAGTCATGATGAAGTCACTACGTTGTTCCACGAATTCGGTCATGGCCTGCACCATTTGCTGACCCAAGTCGATCATCTGGGCGTATCCGGCATTGACGGTGTGGAATGGGATGCTGTTGAGCTGCCCAGCCAATTTATGGAAAACTGGTGTTGGGAAAAAGACGCGCTGGCCTTAATGTCCGGCCATTACCAAACTGGCGAACCCCTACCCGACAGCTTGTTTGAGAAAATGCTCGCGGCAAAAAACTTCCAAGCCGGATTGTTTATGGTGCGGCAATTGGAGTTTAGCCTGTTTGATTTTCGTATGCACTTAGAATACGACCCTGATCGGGGTGGGCGCATTTACGAAATTCTCGACCAAGTCAGAAAACAGGTGGCGGTTATCCAGCCTCCCAAATTTAACCGCTTTCCACACAGCTTCACGCATATTTTCGCCGGCGGTTACGCGGCAGGTTATTACAGCTACAAATGGGCGGAAGTGTTGTCCAGCGACGCTTATTCGCTGTTTGAAGAAAAAGGCATTTTCGACCAAGAAACCGGCCAATCCTTCCTGACCAACATCCTCGAAAAAGGCGGCAGCAAAAACGCTATGGAATTGTTCGTCAATTTCCGAGGTCGCGAGCCTAACATTGAAGCGCTGCTCAGGCATAACGGCATTAGCGCATGAAGTACCGCGACTTGCGTGATTTTATAGCGCAACTGGAAAAACAGGGCGAGCTTAAGCGTATCACCGTTGAAGTTGACCCCTATTTGGAAATGACCGAAATTTGCGACCGCGTACTGAAACAAGGCGGCCCTGCCCTGCTGTTTGAGAATCCTAAGGGTTCACACACCCCAGTACTGGCTAATTTGTTCGGCACTCCGCGCCGCGTGGCTATGGGCATGGGTGCGGACTCGGTCAGCGAATTACGCGGCATTGGCGAATTGCTGGCCTACCTGAAAGAGCCGGAACCGCCCAAAGGCATGAGGGATGCGTTTGAGAAAATCCCCGTGTTCAAACAAGTGTTGAACATGGCTCCGAAACTGGTGAAAAATCCGTCCTGCCAAGAAGTTGTCCGCGTGGGCGACGAAGTGGACTTAAACGATTACCCCATCCAAACGTGCTGGCCGGAAGATGCCGGGCCATTGATTACTTGGCCTTTGGTCATCACCAAAGGCCCGCATAAAGATCGGCAAAACTTAGGCATTTACCGCCAACAAGTCATTGGCAAAAACAAGGTCATCATGCGCTGGTTGGCACACCGTGGCGGTGCGTTGGACTTTAGGGAGTGGCAAAAAGCCTATCCTGGGCAACCGTTTCCAGTAGCGGTCGCCTTAGGAGCCGACCCTGCGACCATCTTAGCAGCAGTTACCCCCGTTCCCGACAGTCTCTCGGAATATGCCTTTGCAGGTTTGTTGCGTGGTGGCAAGACTGAAGTCGCCAACTGCCTAAGCCATGACCTGCAAGTACCGGCGAGCGCGGAAATTGTCTTAGAAGGCTTCATCTACCCTGATGAAACTGCGCCCGAAGGCCCGTTCGGCGACCATACCGGCTATTACACGTTGCCGGAGCCGTATCCCGTCTTCCACGTCACTGCCATCACGCATCGCCGGGACGCCATTTATCCCGCCACCATCGT
>JACXTQ010000087.1 GCA_016919605.1 Methylovulum sp. | reverse complement strand
TGGCGCTTACACCATTGGCTTTGGCGGCGTGGTCGAGCGGGCCTTGGTAAAGGAAGTCGCTGATGTCTATGTGGCGGGGGAGAGCTTGCTGGGGGTTTTGGCCTATGTGTTGTAAATCATCCTCATTTTAACCGTTCTTTATAACAACACCCGCACACCTAGGGAGCAACAGGAAACACAATGGCAGGACATAGCAAATGGGCGAACATCAAGCACCGCAAAGCCGGACAAGATGCCAAACGCGGAAAAATTTTCACTAAAGTATTGCGCGAGATTAACGTCGCCGTCAAAACCAGCGGCGCCGACCCCGCCAGCAATCCCGCCTTGCGGACGGCGATAGACAAGGCCTTAGGCGCGAACATGCGCCGTGACACCATCGACAACACCATCAAAAAAGCCTCCGGGGCTATGGAAGGCGTAAACTATGAGTCTATCCGCTACGAAGGCTACGGCCCCGGCGGCACGGCGGTCATGGTCGATTGCCTGACCGACAACCGCAACCGCACCGTCGGCGAAGTCCGTCATGCCTTCACCAAAGCGGGCGGCAACTTAGGCACGGATGGCTCGGTCGGCTACTTGTTCAACAAGCTGGGCATCCTCAGTTACGCGCCGTCCGTGGACGAAGACGCGCTGATGGAAGCGGCCTTGGAAGCGGGTGCGGACGATGTCATCAACAATGACGATGGCTCGGTCGATGTCATGACCGCGCCGGAAAGCTATCTGGGCGTTAAGGACGCGCTCATTGCCGCAGGCTTTACCCCCGACAACGCCGAAGTGACCATGCAAGCGGCGACCATGGTGGAACTAGATGCCGAAACCGCCGAAAAGATGCTTAAACTGATCGACCGCTTGGAAGATTTGGACGATGTGCAATCGGTCTATTCCAACGCCGACATCAGCGAAGAGATTATGGCGGAGCTGGACTAGGCCAATCCGTTTTGGCGGTTAACTGGCCTTGTGCTTTTGCCACCCCGCCCAAGGCCACATCAGACCCAGCAACGCCGCCCACAGCCCCCCCGGCAACAGCCAAAAATAATCCTGATAAAACGTCGCGTCCGGTTGCGAGCGGTAAGGGACGTGGTACACCCCCGCCCACGGCTTGTTAATCGGCGAGCGTTCCAAAATCTCGCCGGAAGCCAAGCTCACCGTGGAGATGCCGGTATTGGTCACGCGCAACACCGGACGGCGAAACTCCACGCCCCGCGCCAAAGTCATATACAAATGTTGGTAAGGCTCTTGCCAATCGCCGTACCATGAATCATTGGTGACATTGACGATAAACTGCGCCCCCAATTGCGCCAACGAGCGCGAAAAACCCGGGAACAGGCTTTCGTAACAAATCTGCGCCCCCATCTTAAACTCATGTAAACTAAGCAACTGCGTAGGCCCTGCGCCGCGGGCAAAATGCCCAGTTGCCGGTAGCCACTGGCGGATAACCGGAAAATACGCCTCGCCTGGGATAAACTCGCCAAACGCCAGCAAAATCGTCTTGCTGTAATGCGGCGGCACCAGTTGGCCGTTTTCATCCAAGACAAACAACGAATTGGTGAGCAGCCGTGTGCCGGACTCGGCACTGTACGCACCCGTCAACAGCGGCACCTGTCCGGCCCGCACAAAATCGCTTAACCCTTGCGCAGGGGCGCTATCTGCAAACGCCTCGCCCAACAAATACGGGAACGCCGTTTCCGGCCACATCGCAAAATCCAGCTTAATATCAGGGTGCGTGGCAATCGCCGCCGCCGTCAAATCGGTATAGCGTTTTAAGATCACCTCGCGGAAACTCTTTTGCCCCAACACCTGCCCCAGCTCCGCCGACAGCTTATCCTTACTGGTGATATTGCCCTGCACCAACACCGTATCCAACGCCGCATCAGGGGCGGGCAAGCGTGACTTTAACCACGCCCCGCCACCATTGAGCAACCCGAACACCAGCAGCACCCGTACCCCTATCAACCAGCCTTCTTCCTGCCGCCGATATTTCCACGCTGCCAAAAAAGCCAAATTGGTCAACACCGTGACCGCGCTCAAACCGCTAAAACCGATAAACTCCGCCCACTGGTACACCGGCAACCCCGCCCCGTACCAAGAATAGCCAAAATTCCAATCAAACCCAGTATAAGAATGGGCCTCGCACAGCGTCATAATCAGTGCCATCAGCACCAACGAGCGCTTGCCCGTCCAGCCCCAGCACCGTTGTCCGGCAAACCACAACAGCCCGGCGACAGGCACATATAAATTGGCGATCAGCGCGTACAGCAACAGCCCCAGCACCGCCCACGGCCATTCCAAATGCGCAAACTCATGCAAAGTCAGCGCAACCCAGTTAAAGCCAATCAGGGTAAAGACAAACGCGGCCAATAAGCCACCGGACAACACCGCCAGCCAGCGCGTCTGCCGTTGCCAAAACAGCCACAACGGCACAAAGCCAAACAAGGCCGCCCACGGCGGAAAAGGGATATAACTGGTGCCGATAAAAATGCCAGAATAAACGGGCAACAGCCAAGGATGCTTGAAAAAGTTGCGCAGGATCATGGGTAAGGTGTGATGGTGAACGCTTAACCCTTACTTTAGCATAAGATGGGGGGATTTTGCTGTTAGGGTGGGGGTTTTCTGGGATGAAAACTGTAGCTTAACCTAGCCTGTCAATGGAAGACACCAATCAACAGCAAAGCTTGAGTGTTAGTTAACACAAGGGTTAAGTTTCTTATGCGGCATAACTATAAAACGGTTGTTGCCATAAGATTAATCTGTTATGTTTCCGATTCAAAAAAACGTGTAAGCGATCGATATACACTGATTTTTGAAACTTCTAAGATACCTAAAAAGGTATCTAATCAGCTTAGGTTTGTTCAATTAAATAGGAAGTAAAAATGCAGTTATTAAAGAAATCACTGTTAATTATGGTATTAATGCCTGTAGCGGCTAGTGCGACTGAAATATGGCTTGAAGGCTTTAACGGTTCGGTCAGTTCTGGAATCCCTTACGGATTGACATATGAAAACACGCCAACCGGGAAAGGGGCAAGATTCACAAGAACGTCTGAAAGTAGAGTGCAATATCCCTATTCTCAAGGAATGCCAACCTCAGGAACCATTGAAACCAGCATCAAAATAGATTCCGCTTATTCTTACAATAACTATCAGCTTTCAACAAATAACCAATGCGCGTTGATATTTACGACTGATGTCCAAGGTGGGGATGTGTTTTATCCTGGCAGTGCATGGTTTTATGCCTGTAATAATGGTGACATCTCTATTAATTTGGCAACCTCAAAATATGGCGCCACTCCCGCCCAGACATTGGCTGCAAAAGGTACTTCGTTCCGTTTTGGCCAATGGAACACCATTGGCTTTAGTTTCGGCAAGGGAGGGCAAGCCATTGCCCTTAATGGGAAAGAAGTCGCTTCAAATGCGCAAAATACCCAGCTATTAGGGGCGGGCGGCAATCACACCTCGGCAATTGACATTCCCACACTGGGTGAATCAGTGCCTGGATATTGGTATAACAATCAATATGATGGCGGATTTGAAGGTGTTGTTGACACCTTTAGGGTATCAAATGCTTCAAAAGACTGGAAGCTTTATCCAGCACCAGTGAAAGGTACGATTTCATGGGCAAAACCTCCTTATTCCATTCGGTGCACAAATAATACCACCGCTCAAAGCATTACCATCTCACAAAATCAAACAATAAACTATGATTGTGAAAAAGCGGGGTTAGTTGTTAAATCAGGTGAAGATATTAGTGTAACTATTAGAGGTAAAAAATATTAATTACCCGTTCCCGCGTACCGCATCACTACCATTAAGCTAAGGAATATGGTTGTTATTTCAATAATATAACGCAGTAAGGCGCATTTTCTTGTTCCCACACAGCGAGTACCCACACACCCACCCACAGGGCGCAAAGGGTATAAGTGACTGTCCTTAAGCTAAGGATTTGTGCCTGTAATTTTAACAAGATAAAAGAGACGTTCTCGTTCCCGCACAGCGTGTGGGAACGGAGTGTGTATGTATTAACAGTCTGATTTTTAAAAATAATCCATTAACTTAATGGCAACGCGGTAAGGCACACTCCGTAGGGCAATAGGCTAAAACAGAAAATAGCAAACATTCAATAAAACGAACACCATTAGGAAAAATACGTTAGGCTTTTCACTTATCCCGCTTTGAAAAAGCTCGGCTCTTAAAAATTAAGTGGGCAAGGATATTATCATGAACAAAATTATCGCGCAGTTATTACTTTCCGCTACGCTGTTAGGTGTGCCATTAACTGTAAATGCAGGTGTTGAAAGCGAGCCTAATGACAGTCGCTCACAATCCAATACCTTATCCGTTAATGATGTATTGGATGGCACCTTTACAATAGATAGCAATGGCCGTCACGATTATTATCACTTTACCCTAACCGAATCAAGCACCAATGTAACGGTGAGCTTTCGTAACAAAGTAGGCAATAGCTCTGTAAGCTATTTTTATTTGATTGATGGTACGGGTAGACAACTTCGTCACGGGACAATTAACGCATTTGATACCACCGTGTCGAGCTTTACTCAAAGCTTAGGGGCGGGTGTTTTTTATATCTATTGTTACAGTGCGTATGCACCCAACGTTGAGCCAATAAATTATACATTATCTGTTAGCGCAAAAGTTTCTGTCACCCCCAGCATTGTGGGTTCGGTAGGCTTGGTGGATTTGAACAAAAACACTAAAAAAGACCTCGCTATTTTGCGTATTTTGGCGGATGCCAGCAGCCAGATTGAAATCAGGGATGGCAGTACGGGTGATGTTATCAATATCATTCCATTGCCTGATGGCCTGTCATTAAAGCCTGTCTCAATTGCAGGTTTTAACGATATAAACGTCGCCGTTATTATTTATGATGGCCTGACACAAACCAACACACAGTATATTTTTAACGCTAAATCGGGCGTACAAGTCGCATCATTCCCGTTAGATTGATAAAAATGCTGTCCAGCTGGGATTGTGCCGCCCAGCTGGCGGCCATGCCGTTTTTTCGGGTCTACGCGCCATGGGAATGCAATATCATGAAAATGAAGGTAACTATGGACTACTGGGATTCGGGTCATCCCTATCGGTGGCGCACTTGGCTGCGTAGCCATTTGCCTTGGTGGATTATCAACTTGGGCGTGGCAGAGAAAGCCGAAAACTGTGAAGCGGTTGGCGGTAAACACTGGTGGTACAACCTAGATGGCAAGTCGAGTAGTTGTTACCATTGCTCGGTTATCCGTGAAGGCCACCTATGGGAAAGTGGCCGAGCCTAGAAAATGGCGTTTCTTCGTTTCAGCTTTTACCGCACAACCGACACCCCCAGCAACCGCCTACAAGAAAAAGAACGGTTTTCTGGTCACGGCGACGATGCCGATATAGACGATACAGGCCATCGCCCCGGCAAAGGCCAGCCAGCGGTTGCGGCCACGGGTGCGCAGGGTGACGATACCTAAGCCGATGTAGCCTATCAAGCCTATGACTTTCGCCAAGAGCCACCCCGTTTCACGCGACAGCCATTGGCCTTGGAACACCAAAATCACCCCACTGAGCAATAACAAGGTGTTGATGATGTGCGGGGCGGCCTTAAACACAGGTTGTTTGAGCAGGGTGGGGTGGGTTTCTGACAGAATGACCCGACCGACAAAGCTAAACACGGACAGCAGGATAAAGGTAAGGTGGATGGTTTTAATCATAACATTCTCAGGTAGGAAGCAGTGGCTTCGGTTAAAAGGCGCAACGCCGTAATGACGGGTGCTGTAAATAGAATATAACGTAGGTCGGGCAAGCGGTTCTGCCCGACACTTTAACGTGTAGAAATGTCGGGCAGAACCGCTTGCCCGACCTACGTCGTTTTATAGTGTTGAAATTAAAAACATAAACCCTTAACTTAATGGCTGTATTTTATCACCATTCGGCTTACCCGCTTTAAGAGGGTTACTCTGCAACGTTCCTACAGGCTTTGCTTCCATGCGGTTATGGGCAAGCCCTAAACCCTGCTGTCATTTTATGTCCGCCAATAGCCCGGCCAGCATGTTTTCGGCTTGCCGGGCATAGCCGCCGCCAAACAAATTGAAATGGTTTAGGATATGGTAGAGATTGTACAGGATTTTGCGCGTGGCAAAACCTTGATCTAAGGGCCAGGTGGCTTGGTAGGCGGCGTAAAAGTCGCGGTCAAAGCCGCCGAACAGTTCGGTCATCGCCAAATCGGTTTCGCGGTCGCCATAATAACAGGCGGGGTCGAAGATAACGGGTCGCCCGTGGCGGTCAACGGCGGTGTTGCCGCCCCATAAGTCACCGTGCACTAAGGAGGGGCTGGGCTGGTAGCCGCTAAAGAATACGTCCAACTGGGCGCATAGCTTTTCACCTAAAGTATGCAAACGGCCACGATAGCCGTTGGCGTAGGCCAATTGCAATTGGTGGCCTAGGCGTTGCTCGCGCCAAAAACGGGGCCAGCTCATGTAAGCGGGGTTGGGTTGTGGGGTGCTGCCGATGGTGTTGTCGCAGTGCCAGCCAAAGTAAGCGTGGCCTTGCTGGTGCAGTTGCGCCAGTTGCTCGCCTAACAGGCGGCTGGCGGCGGGGCTGGGCCTTCCCCAGTCGATATGTTCCAACACTAAAAAGGCGTGGTTGGTGCTGGCACCACAGGTAATGGGCTGGGGAATGCGTAGGGTTTGGGTCGCCGCCAAGGCTTGCAAGCCCGCCTGTTCGGCGGCGAACATGGGCAATAAGGCGGGTTGGTTGAGTTTGACAAAATAGGCGCGGTCAGCCCCTTGTAAGCGGAAGGCGGCGTTGATGTCACCACCCGCTACGGCTTGGGCGTACACTACGCTAAAATCAGCGCCGGTACAGGCGCTGATTTGTCGGGCAATAAGTGTGAAGGTGTCGGCGTAGGTCACTGAAAAACCGTTAGGTATCTTATAGATGCCGAATTATAAAACGATTTTGGATGCTAACGCTATACTCGCCAT